>NZ_JBFRTR010000009.1:0-54438 GCF_041474215.1 Vibrio sp. 10N.222.52.C12 | reverse complement strand
CTACCAAAACACCGCTCTTGCATGCACTTAGACACCGTTATGACGCACATGAACGAAGATACGTTCTCTGTTTACCCTGAAGTGGTGAGTAAAGACGTACAGTGCTGGAACCTAACTGGTGATGAGTCTGGCGCAGTGAAAGTGAAAGAAGAAGGCTACTTCGTAACAGCTATCGAAAAAGCACTTGGCGTAGACAAGCTAAACCTAATCACGACCGGTGGTGACAACTTCCATGCAGAACGTGAGCAGTGGAACGATGCAAACAACGTTCTAACGGTTAAACCTGGCGTTGTGATTGGCTACGAAGGCAACACCTACACCAATGAAAAATACGATAAAGCAGGCATCACAGTTCTTCCTATCCCTGGAGATGAACTTGGCCGCGGTCGCGGTGGCGCACGCTGCATGAGCTGCCCAATTGAGCGTGATGGTATCTAATCACTAAGACGAAAACGGCCAAGTTGAATGATCTTAAATAATCTCAGCTTGGCCAAAATGAGAGAACACAATTATGACTAAGCAAACTGTTGTTGTTGCACTCGGCGGTAATGCCTTACTTCGTCGCGGTGAGCCGTTAGAAGCCGATGTTCAACGCCGTAATATTGAAACAGCGGTTAAAACCATCTCTGAAATCGCGAAAGTGTACAACGTGGTTCTAGTACATGGTAATGGCCCACAAGTTGGTTTACTGGCTCTGCAAGGTTTGGAATACAAAAAAGTAAACCCGTATCCGCTAGATGTATTGGGCAGTGAGACTCAAGGCATGATCGGCTACATGCTGATGCAAGAGTTCAAGAACTATCTACCTAACCGCAACATCTCGTGCATGTTGACGCAAATGACCGTTGATCCAAACGATCCTGCATTCGCCGATCCAACGAAGCCGATTGGCCCGATCTACGAAGAAGCGGAAGCGCGTGAATTGGCGGAGAAATTCCACTGGATCGTCAAACCAGACGGCCAACACTTCCGTCGCGTTGTGCCAAGCCCACGCCCTACTGGCATTGTTGAGCACGAAGCGATCACCCAACTTATCGATGCAGGCCACCTAGTGATTTGTACTGGCGGCGGTGGCATCCCAGTGAAAAAAGAGAACGGCAAATTAGTGGGTGTTGAAGCGGTTATCGACAAAGACATGTCAGCGGCTTTCTTAGCGAAACAACTGGATGCGGATGCACTGCTTATTTTGACCGACGCGGACGCTGTTTACCTTGATTGGGGCAAACCGACTCAACACGCACTGCGCAGCACCACACCAAGTGAACTGGCGAAATTCGAATTTGATGCAGGCTCTATGGGACCAAAAATTGAAGCATCGTGCGAATTCATTCAGCAAGGCGGCAAAGTCGTCGGTATTGGTGCACTCGAAGATGGTTTGCAAATCCTGCAAGGCTTGGCGGGCACCAACATCACCAAAGATTAATCTACTCGCGAGCTTTTCAAACCTTGCGAGAAAACTGAATCACCGTTTGAACTGAAATTAATACACAAAAATTGAATCGCGCTTTCTTGAATTTTCTTTCCCTGTAACAAGAAAGCGCCTAAATCTAAGAAGGAATACATCATGGCTTTTAACCTACGCAATCGTAACTTCCTAAAACTACTAGATTTCACTCCACGCGAAATTCAACACTTATTAGATCTTTCTATGGAGCTAAAAAAAGCGAAGTACAACGGTTACGAACAGCCAACACTAACTGGCAAAAACATTGCGCTTATCTTTGAGAAAACCTCAACTCGTACTCGCTGTGCATTCGAAGTAGCGGCATTCGACCAAGGCGCTCGCGTGTCTTACTTAGGCCCATCTGGCTCTCAAATTGGCCACAAAGAATCAATGAAAGATACCGCTCGCGTTCTTGGCCGTATGTACGATGGCATTGAATACCGCGGCTTCGGTCAAGAGATTGTTGAAGAGCTAGGCGCTTACGCTGGAGTTCCAGTATGGAATGGTCTGACTGACGAATTCCACCCTACACAAATTCTTGCTGACTTCCTAACCATGACGGAATACGGCCGTGGTAAACAACTGCATGAAATCAGCTTTGCTTACCTAGGTGATGCTCGCAACAACATGGGTAACTCTCTGATGGTTGGCGCAGCGAAAATGGGCATGGACATTCGCCTTGTTGCTCCAAAACAGTTCTGGCCACAAGAAGAACTATTGGCTCAGTGTCGTGAAATCGCAGAGCACACAGGTGGCAAAATTACACTGACTGAAGATGTTCAAGAAGGCGTGCAAGGTTGTGACTTCCTGTACACCGACGTTTGGGTATCTATGGGCGAAGCGAAAGAAGCATGGGCTGAGCGTATCAACCTAATGATGCCTTACCAAGTGAACATGGAAATGCTGAAAGCAACGGGTAACCCACATGTGAAATTCATGCACTGTCTGCCAGCTTTCCATGGCGAAGATACCACGGTAGGCAAACAACTTGCGGCTGAATATCCACAGCTAAAAGACGGTGTGGAAGTGACTGATGAGGTAGTTGAGTCTGAATACTCTATCGTGTTCGATGAAGCTGAAAACCGCATGCACACCATCAAAGCAGTAATGGTTGCAACACTAGGCAGTTAATTACCTAAACAGCTAAGAATCGAAACAACTAAGAAGTTAAGCACTCACTTGTTCGCGAGACATTGACAAGTTAAGTGTAATGACAGGGAAATGCGGGCGGCGAACTTGGGATTTAGCCCTTGGATAAAGCCCGCATTTTTTTTCATGTACTTGAGGGCATTATCGCCCCAAAAACCCTGAGATTTTCTGTTTCAACAAGGGCTTAAATCAAAGCAAAATGTAGAGGTTATTTCGCATAAAAATCCATTAAATGAATACTTTACAGAAAGTATTGCATGCCGTTTTTATCTGAGTATAATCCTCCGCAATTTGTCTTAAGAGAGCAAAAAATGAACTGCAATTCTGTCGCACATGATTGTCAAACTACACGCCAAAGAGTGGCGGTGGTGTCATTTTTATTTTGCTCTATTGATCGTTTCGAAGCCTCCTATTTTTAGGGGGCTTTTTTTTGTCCGCAATTTGACTGTATGCATAGAAAAAGGAAGACCCGTTATGGCGCATTCGTTATTTAACAAGCACATCATCTCCATTCCAGAGCTCTCTCGTGATGAACTGGAGCTTATCGTCGATACTGCAGCAAGACTCAAAGCAGAGCCAAATCCAGAGCTGCTGAAAAATAAGGTGGTGGCGAGCTGCTTCTTTGAGCCTTCAACTCGAACTCGCCTTTCATTTGAAACTGCAGTTCAACGCCTAGGTGGCACGGTCATCGGTTTTGATAATGGCGGTAACACATCGCTGGCTAAAAAAGGCGAAACACTTGCCGATTCGGTGCAGGTTATCTCTTCTTACGTTGACGCCTTTGTGATGCGTCACCCACAAGAAGGCGCAGCACGTTTAGCCTCTGAGTTCTCTAACGGTGTGCCAATTGTAAATGGTGGCGACGGAGCCAATCAGCACCCAACGCAAACCTTGTTGGATCTGTTCTCGATTTACGAAACACAAGGCACGCTCGACAACCTCAATGTGGCATTTGTTGGCGACCTAAAATATGGCCGCACCGTGCACTCATTGACGCAAGCACTATCAAAATTCAACAACGTGCGTTTCTTCTTTATCGCGCCAGAAGTGTTAGCCATGCCGGATTACATTTGTGAAGAACTGGAAGAGATGGGCATCCAATACAGCACCCACAGCAGCATTGAAGAAGTGGTGCCTGAACTGGATGTTCTGTACATGACTCGCGTACAGAAAGAGCGCTTTGATGCGTCAGAATACGCGCACATGAAATCGGCTTACATTCTGACGGCCGATACGCTGAAAGACGCTCGCCAAAACATGAAGGTGCTTCACCCACTGCCACGTGTCGACGAAATCACAACTGACGTCGATAAAACGCCACACGCTTACTACTTCGAACAAGCTGAAAACGGTGTGTATGCACGTGAAGCTTTATTAGCCCTAGTTCTAAACGACACTTTATAAGCAGGAGAAACAGTCATGGTTAAACAAACTCAGCTACAAGTAGAAGCGATCCGTAACGGCAGCGTGATTGACCACATCCCTGCTCACCTTGGTATCAAAATCCTTAAACTGTTTAAGCTACACAAGACAGAACAGCGCATCACTATGGGCTTAAACCTGCCATCATCGGCACTTGGCCATAAAGATCTAATCAAGATTGAGAACATCTTCCTGACCAAGGAACAAGCCAACCAATTGGCTCTTTATGCTCCGCAGGCAACGGTCAATCAGATTGAAGAGTATAAAGTGGTTAATAAGCTAACCCTTGTGCTGCCAGAGCAAATCCACAGTGTCTACTCTTGCCCGAATAGCAACTGTATTTCGCACGGTGAACCTGTCGAAAGCAGCTTTAAAGTGCAGCTAAAACAGGAAAACGTGCAGCTAAAATGTCACTACTGTGAAAAAGTATTCTCTCGCGAGATCATGAGTGAAATTCGCTAACCCTTAGCGCCATTATCACGGTCTCCAAAGCACCCTAATACCGATGGATATTTATGCCAAACTTGGAATAAATATCCATTTAACAAAAGAATAAAACTCCAAAATAAAAGCAATTAACTAGAATTTTATTTGGTGATCCCCTTCAAAAAGATAACTATCCTTTAGTGGTAGACTCAATGGATAGACGATCATACATCACGCATACCTTCCCTCTTTATTTCGGGATTCATCGGTAAGCCCTATTTAACAATCGTACTCTACGGCTTTGGGAGTACGCTCGGCGCTATGGACAAGCGATAACCACATGTTGACCTTAAGGAGTTGTTCATGAACCCAATCACTGAGCACGGTTGCTTGTATTCAGCTGAAGATAAAACACTGACTGCAGCGTGCAAACGCTTACTACAACAACAAAGCTTCTCGACCCAAAATCAACTGCGAGAGAAACTCGTCGATATTGGCTATACCGGTATCAGCCAATCGACCGTATCTCGTATTTTGTCACAGCTTGGTGTTGTCAAAATTCAGAATGCTTGCGGTAAAAAGGTTTACTGCATCACGGTTGAAAGTGCACCGGTTCGTGTCGATGCATCCATCTCATCGCAAATCGAATTCATCACTCATAACCAAGCGATGGTCATCGTAAAAACTCATCCAGGTTGTGCTCAATTAGTCGCAAGATTAGTCGATATCGACCCACATACTGAGATTATCGGCACCGTTGGCGGTAATGATACCGTGCTTATTATTCCAAAAGATACGATGAATATTGATGCTTGCGAACAAGTAGTAAAAGCACGCTTGGGTGTAGCTTAAATGTCTCTTTTACAAAGGCAAGTCACTCAAGTTGAATTGCAGCTCCCCACTCGATTACCCAATAAAATCGCTATCCCGCCTTAGGGGATATTTGTTTGCCGATGAAACTAATAGCAAACTATTACGGTCTGATTGAGTTAAGATACCTTCAACTCCATTTTGATGACTAAATAGTATGCGACGACTTGCCACATTACTTTTTGTTTGTGTTTCCCTATTCACCCAGCCTGCGTGGGCGCTATTTGGGAACGACAACGCCGAGCCAAGCTTCGGAGGCAATAACAATGGTTTTGTCCCTGTAGACCAAGCTTTCCCTTTCAATTACTACCAGCAAGACGACAAAGTCCTTCTCGACTGGCAAGTAAAAGAGGGCTACTACCTCTATCAACATAGCCTCTCGTTCACCGGGCAAAATCTCGCTATCGGTAATGTTGAATTAGAAGATGGTAAGCCGCACCAAGATGAATTCTTCGGTGAGGTGAGCATTTATACTCAGCCGTTATTCGTGCAAGTTCCTCTGCAGAGTTACCAAGATGGCTCACAGCTGATCGTTAAGTATCAAGGCTGTGCGGACGCAGGGTTCTGCTACCCACCAGAGACTCGTATCATCGACATTGAACCTTTCACAGCAACAGGTTCTGCTAATTCGCAAGGTAGTGACTCACAAGCTTCATCTTCTGCTGGCAACGAAACCGATGTTTCTACGCAACCAACATCTCCGAAAGCAGACGTTGTAAGTAACACGACTCAACAGCCAAATACCCCTGTTTCAAAAGAAGCAGGCTTAGCCGATAAGCTCGGTGACAGTTGGTGGACCCCTCTATTATTCTTAGCACTCGGTGTTGGTTTAGCCTTTACGCCGTGTGTGCTGCCTATGTATCCGATTCTAACGGGTATCGTTTTAGGTGGTGGCAAACTCAGCCAAGGTCGCGCGCTGATGCTGTCCTTTATTTACGTGCAAGGCATGGCGTTAACCTACACCTTATTAGGTTTAGTGGTTGCTTCAGCAGGCATGCAATTCCAAGCCGCTATGCAGCACCCTTACGTGCTGATCGCGCTGAGTGTTCTGTTCGTGGCGTTAGCAATGTCGATGTTTGGCGTTTATAACCTGCAACTGCCAAGCAGCATCCAAACTTGGCTCAACAACCAAAGCAACAAGCAGCAAGGTGGCAATACCTTGGGCGTATTCGCAATGGGCGCTATCTCTGGCTTGGTGTGTTCACCTTGTACCACGGCGCCATTGTCAGGCGCGCTGCTGTATGTGGCTCAGAGTGGCGACCTATTTACCGGTGCGATTGCTCTGTATGCATTAGCCATGGGTATGGGTATCCCACTGATTTTAGTGGCAGTGTTTGGTAATAAGCTATTGCCTAAAGCGGGCAGCTGGATGAACAAGGTGAAGATCGTATTCGGCTTTATCTTGCTTGCCGCGCCTATCTTCCTGCTAGAGCGAATCATTCCTGAGTTGTGGGCAACCGTGCTTTGGTCTGGCCTTGGCTTCATCGCCTTTGGTTGGCTTTACCACAGTAAGAATGCACTGCCATTTGGTGGCTGGAAGCAAAGCGCTGTGGGCATCATTGCGATGCTTGGCCTGTTCGCATCAGCTCAACCTGCGCTCAATTACTGGTTTGCAGAAAAGAGCGTGACGGTAGAACAACACATCCAATTTGCACGCATCAACACGGTTGAAGAACTAGAAATCCAGCTCATCGAAGCGAAGAAACTCGGTAAGCCTGTGATGCTCGACTTCTACGCCGATTGGTGTGTGGCATGTAAAGAATTCGAGAAGTACACCTTCCATCAAGCTGATGTGGAAAACAAGCTTTCTGACTTCGTACTGCTACAAGCCGATGTAACGAGAAACATGCCTCAAGACATTGAACTGCTTAAACAATTACAGGTACTTGGCTTACCTACGATTGAGTTCTGGGATGGTGAGGGTAACCATGTTCCAAATGCTCGTGTAACCGGTTTTATGCCTGCCGATGTATTCTTAAAACACATGCAAAACCACCAGCTATAACGGCAATATTCACTAAAATATAAGCCGAATCGAAAGCCGCACCGCCCCACCGTAACGAGATGGCAGTGCGGCTTTTTTGCTATTCAGAGTAACGCTTTCTTATTCCGGGGATAAAAGTCGATATGGTTCAGACTTTTAATGCATAGATATTGTCCACATACTCAATCAGGATGATAATAAATATTAACTAAATTGTTAAAAGTATGAACGTCATGGACTCGACCTATACCATCATCATTGCTGATGACCACCCTCTCTTTCGCAACGCCCTGTTTCAGTCAGTTCATATGGCGATCAGTGGTGCGAACCTGCTTGAGGCCGATTCTCTCGATGCCTTACTGACTCTGCTAAAGAAAGAAGGCGAGCCGGATCTATTACTGCTCGATCTGAAAATGCCGGGCGCCAATGGCATGTCAGGCTTAATTCAACTGCGCGCTGAATACCCAGATCTACCGATTGTGGTGGTTTCTGCCAGTGAAGATGCCAGCGTGGTCACTCAGGTGAAGAGCCACGGTGCGTTTGGCTTTATTCCTAAGTCGAGTGATATGCGTGAGTTGGTGAGTGCACTGAATCAAGTGCTGAATGGCGACCCGTTCTTCCCTGAAGGGCTTATCACCAATAATGCAGCGTGTAGCGACCTTGCAGAAAAGATTTCCACACTGACGCCTCAGCAATACAAGGTATTAGGGATGCTTTCTGACGGCTTGCTTAACAAGCAAATCGCGTATGAATTGAATGTTTCGGAAGCGACCATCAAAGCACATATGACGGCCATCTTCCGTAAACTGGATGTGAAAAATCGTACTCAAGCGGTTATCTTGCTACAAGAAGTCCACAATTAAGCTTCACTGATATCCTCTTCTAAAGTCGTCTTAGGTAAACATAAACCCAACCTGACGACTTTATGATCATCTATCTCTGCAACCACCCAAGTGATGTCATGCCACTCAAAGCTATCACCCAATACAGAGTGTGCGCCAAGCTCTTGAGCAACCAATTGTTTTAGCGTCATTTCTCGCTCTTCTTCCGAGCCAAGTTCAATACCATAACAATCACTCACTGCCGCAACTGATAGCTCAACATCCAAGAAGAAGTCACCAAAGAATCGTGCCGCCTCTTCTGCTAGAGGCGCCTCACTGAACAACGAACTTAAGCTGTCCAAATCTTTGTCTTGACCAAGCACACATAAGATATCGTTCGCCTCTAACACGGTGCTGCCTGATGGGTGAAGCAAGGCATCCTTTCTAAACAGTGCAGTAATTCGCGTTCCTTCCGGCATAGACAAACGCTTTAGTGGTTCGCCGACACACCACTTCTCTTCTTTCAGCTTGTAGACAAACATCTCCCACTCACTAGCAGGGTAAATTTCAATGCCAGTACGAGAAATCGGTGTCGGCGTTGGAGGTAGCGTCACTTGAGCCAATCTCGCGACTTTCATCAAGCTGCCGCCTTGAACAATCAGCGACACCATAACCACGAAGAACGCGATGTTGAAGTAAAGCTGAGCATTAGGCAGGCCAGCCATCATCGGGAACACCGCCAGAATGATCGGTACCGCGCCGCGTAGACCGACCCAAGAAACAAACCAACGTTCCTTGGTGGTAAAGCTTCTGAACGGCAGCAAACCCAACCAAACCGACAGCGGACGAGCAAACAAAATCATACCGAAGGCCAGTGCCAGCGCAGGCAGAGCAATGTCCATCAACGTTGATGGCGTCACCAATAAACCCAATACCAAGAACATCACGATCTGGCTTAGCCACGTCATGCCATCAAGAACATTAAGAATCGAGTGTCGCGAGCGCGTCGGACGATTACCAATGAACAAGCCCACTAGGTAAATCGATAAAATGCCGCTGCCGCCAAGCATGTTAGAGAACGCAAACAGAGCCACGCCCCCACTGAGTACCAGAATGGAATAAAGGCCATCAGCCAATTGTACTCGATTGATTAAGCTCCATAGAACCCAGCCGCCGCCAATACCAACAAGAGTACCGATACCAAACTGCATCGCAAAACTTTGCAGTAGGAAGTTCATTCCCATCTCAGCGTCAGGGTTACCTAACAGCGCAATTAAGGTCACCGTCAGGAAGACCGCCATTGGGTCGTTAGTGCCCGATTCGATCTCTAGGGTTGAGCCAACACGCTCATTGAGACTCTGTCCTTTCAGCAAAGAGAATACCGCTGCCGCATCGGTTGAACCAACAATCGCCCCGACCAAGATGCCCTGCATTAATGACAAGTCAAACAGCCAAGCCGCCATTAATCCGGTTAAGGTTGCTGTACATGCGACACCTATCGTCGCCAGCGAGAGCGAAGGCCAGAAAGCGACCTTGAAGCTCGCCACCTTGGTTCGCATACCGCCATCCAACAGAATCACGGCAAGCGCAAGGTTACTCACCAAGTAGGTCAGTGAGTAATCATCGAAATGAATATTACCGGGTCCATCTTCACCCGCTAACATACCAACGAACAAAAAGATCAAAAGAATAGGAACGCCCAATCGAGAGGACACTTGTGAGAAAAGCACGCTGATGGCGATGAGTACGGCACCAGTCAAGAATAAGTGGTTAATGGTTATTGCGTCCAATTCGTTCCCCCAAAGAATAAAATCCGAGCTTTAAGCCTGTTGATCTTTTGCCACTAGCTTGTTGATCTTCTGCCGTTTAGCAAGGCACGGTCGGTGAAAGTGCCGTTGTTACTATAACAAACTTATGTTTCGCTTCGTGTCATAAGCAGGGCTAAATACCGTTTCTCGGTCATTTAGTTGTTAAATTTTATGACTCGCAGTCTAATTCATCCCTTTTTGTTAGACCTTTGGCTAATTTAACAACATTTTAACATCACATTTTTCTATGATTATGTCTCCTAGCTCCCATATTTCAGTACATTAGCGCTAATACCATCCCGACTAAAGTTGCACAGATCCCTTGACTTATCCTTGCTACATTCTAAATCGTAACATTACGTTAACACGCTATTTTACAAAACGGTTTCACAAAAACAGTTTCTACGAAAACGGAATAAAGGAGAAGGCAATGGCGTTCGAATCTACGGAACATGCTCAAGCCTACTGGAAGGAAAACTTGGGAATTATGGGAACACTGCTCGCGGTCTGGTTTGCGGTGTCTTACGGCGCTGGCATCTTATTTGTGGATGCCCTCAATACCGTTCAGTTTGGCGGGTTCAAGCTAGGATTTTGGTTCGCTCAGCAAGGTTCGATATACACCTTCGTGGCGCTGATATTTATTTACGTTGTCCGCATGAATGCGCTCGACAAAAAATACAACGTACAGGAAGACTAGAGGCTAGAACATGGATATTCAAACTTGGACGTTTATTCTCGTCGGTATTACTTTCGCGGTATATATCGGCATCGCAATCTGGGCTCGTGCAGGGTCTACTAGTGAGTTCTACGTTGCTGGCGGTGGTGTACACCCAGTAGCAAACGGCATGGCGACCGCCGCTGACTGGATGTCGGCAGCATCATTCATCTCAATGGCAGGTATCATCTCATTCGTTGGTTACGACGGTGCGGTTTACCTAATGGGTTGGACTGGTGGTTATGTACTACTTGCGCTATGTTTAGCACCTTACCTACGTAAGTTCGGTCAGTTTACGGTTCCTGATTTCATCGGTGAGCGTTACTACTCGAAAACGGCACGTATGGTAGCGGTATTCTGTGCAATCTTCGTATCGTTTACGTACGTTGCAGGCCAGATGCGTGGTGTGGGCGTTGTATTCTCTCGTTTCCTAGAAGTTGATATTAACCTAGGCATCATCATTGGTATGGGTATTGTGTTCTTCTACGCAGTACTAGGTGGCATGAAAGGCATCACTTATACGCAGGTAGCTCAATTCTGTGTCCTCATTTTCGCCTTCCTTGTTCCAGCAATCTTTACCTCAATCATGATGACAGGTAACCCACTTCCACAAGTTGGTATGGGCTCTACGCTATCAGGCACAGATGTTTACCTTCTTGATAAACTGGATGGACTGACCGAAGAACTCGGATTTACCGCCTATACCGAAGGTAACAAGAGCATGGTAGATGTATTCTTCATCTGTGCGGCTCTAATGGTCGGTACTGCGGGTCTTCCACACGTAATCATTCGTTTCTTCACGGTACCAAAAGTACGTGATGCTCGTATCTCAGCGGGTTGGGCACTACTGTTCATCTCATTGCTATACACAACAGCACCAGGCGTTGCAGCATTCGCTCGTGTAAACATGATCGAAACAATCAACGGCCCTGACATGCAAGGTGTCGCTGCAGCGGACGCACCAAGCTGGTACAAAAACTGGGAAAGCACTGGCCTAGTAGGTTGGGAAGATAAGAACGGCGATGGCAAAATGTTCTACTCGGGCGATGAGCGCAACGAGATGAAGATTAACCGTGACATCATCGTACTGGCTTCTCCAGAGCTAGCGAAACTACCAAACTGGGTTGTAGCACTGCTTGCAGCCGGTGGCCTAGCAGCCGCACTATCAACAGCCGCGGGTCTACTATTGGTCATCTCAACGTCGATTTCACATGACTTGTTGAAGAAAGGCTTCAGACCAAACATGACCGACAAGCAGGAGCTGTTAGCCGCTCGTCTGGCAGCCATGGTCGCGATTGTCGGTGCCGGTTACTTAGGTATTAACCCACCAGGCTTTGTAGCACAGGTAGTAGCGTTTGCCTTCGGCTTAGCCGCAGCATCCTTCTTCCCAGCGATTATCCTAGGTATCTTCTACAAGAAGATGAACAAGGAAGGCGCAATTGCAGGTATGTTGTCAGGTATTGCCTTCACAGCAAGCTACATCATCTACTTCAAGTTCATTAACCCAGCAGCAAGCACACCTGAAAACTGGTGGTTTGGTATCAGCCCAGAAGGCATCGGTACGCTAGGTATGTGTCTAAACTTCGTAGTATCGATTGCTGTAAACAAAGTAACTGCTGAAGTACCACAAGATGTACAAGATATGGTTGAGAACATCCGTTACCCGAAAGGTGCAGGTGAAGCTCACGACCACTAAGCACGACCATTAAACAAAGATGTTTAGCAAAAAATGAATCAGTACTTACATTGTAGGGATTAGGTACTGACTCCAGAAAGCCGATACTTCGTGTATCGGCTTTTTCTTTTTCTGCTCACTTTATAAAAAGATAAACAAAGGGTTGTTTTTAAAATTTTATTTGATAATAATTATCATTAACATCCAATAAAGAGATGCAGATGATGATGAAAGAGCAGCAGGTTCTCTATTCGAGATTTTACAAAGCACAGGATCGCTTTGCTTCATTAGAACAAGTTCAAGGCCATGAGCCGTTTGTAATTCGAGAGTATATCGAGTGTGCACTGACGCTTTCGGCTTACTATGAAAAGCATGCCGCTCAAGAAAACATCTTGTTGTGCGAGCTGTATCTACGCCAAGTTTTCTTTCATTTGATTGAAGCGATTGAGTCTCCTCAGCGCAGTTTCGCCTTTCGTCATATCTGCCTAGACTCTATTCACTCACCACTATTTTATTTGAAGCGCCACTACTGCCAGCAACCTCAAGGCCAAGCGCGTTTTTTGAATCTCAGCCAAACACTAAAACAAGTCCAAGCCCCACTTGGCTAACAAGGATAGAACATGACCCTACAATTTCGGATTGAAAAAGACAGCATGGGCGAAGTGAAAGTCCCTGCCGATGCGCTATACCAAGCACAAACTCAGCGTGCAGCGGATAACTTCGCGTTTAGCTCTCACAAGATGCCGACCAGTTTTATTCAAGCACTGGCGTTAATTAAACAGGCAGCGGCAGATACCAATGCTCAGTTAGGTCTACTGGAAGGTGATATTGCCAACGCGATAGCCGAAGCCAGCCAAGAGATCATTGAGGGTAAACACCTCGATCAATTCCCTATCGATGTCTACCAAACCGGTTCAGGTACCAGTTCCAACATGAATGCCAATGAAGTGATTGCTACGCTTGCCTCAAGAAGCTTGCAAGGCGACGTGAACCCCAATGATCACGTCAACATGGGCCAAAGCAGTAACGATGTGGTGCCAACCGCAATTCAAGTGAGCGTTGCTTTGATGGCTGAAAATAAGCTATTACCTGCATTAACTCACCTTTCTGAAGCACTCACCATCAAACAACAGGAACTTGCGGAGGTCGTGAAGACCGGCCGCACTCATCTAATGGATGCGATGCCAATGACCTTTGCTCAAGAGCTAGGTGGTTGGAAATTTCAGATAGAACACGCTAAGCAAGCAATAGAGAACACCCTGCCCGCTATCAAGGCTTTAGCACAAGGTGGTACTGCGGTTGGAACAGGGATCAATGCTGACCCACGCTTTGCCGATAAGTTTGCGAGTAACCTGTCTCAATCGACAAAGATCAGTTTTAGCTCGAGTGAAAACTTCTTTTTTAGCCTCAGCAGTCAAGACGCGATCGTTGCGCTGTCAGGTCAGCTCAAAACGGCAGCAGTTGCGATCATGAAGATCTCAAACGATCTTCGCTGGATGAACTCTGGGCCGTTGGCTGGCTTAGGGGAAATTGAATTACAGGCTCTACAACCAGGCTCATCGATCATGCCTGGCAAGGTAAATCCTGTGATTCCAGAAGCTGCAGCTATGGCGGCGGCGCAAGTCATTGGCAACGACACCACCATTACCGTAGCCGGACAATCAGGTAACTTCCAACTTAATGTGATGCTGCCAGTGATTGCTCATAACGTGTTGGAAAGTATTGAGTTATTGGCAAACAGCTCAGTCGCTTTAGCGGACAAAGCCATCGCGACCTTCACGGTACGCCAAGACAATCTCGATTTGGCACTGTCAAAGAACCCAATCCTAGTGACCGCACTTAACCCTGTGATTGGCTACTTGAAGGCGGCTGATATTGCCAAGAAAGCTTACAAAGAAGGCTTACCAATTCTGGATGTCGCAGAAAGAGAAACCGATCTTAGCCGAGAAGAGCTCAGTAAACTGCTTGATCCAACCACACTGACACAAGGTGGCATTGCTGGTTAGTTATTGAATTAACAAGCGAATCGGCGTTCGCAAAAAAAAACAGAGACAAAAAAGGCCTCATCTGAGGCCTTTTCACTATCCGCTCACGAACGTACTAATCCGAGCCTGTTAACCCAAACTAGCTCACTCGATTCAAGACCGCTCTTAACTTAAGTGGCTTCACTGGCTTGGCAATAAAGCGAAAGCTGTTGGCCTTTATCGCTGCCAACATGTCATCGGTTCTATCGGCACTAATGATGACCCCTTCAAAAGAGTCTCCGAGGCGCAAGCGACACTGCTGCAGGACTTCGAGACCCGTTCTGCCATTATCTAAACGGTAATCAGAGAAAATCACATCAGGTAGCCAACCCTCATCTAGGCACTGCAAGCTTTCGACCAAATCAACCGCCGTCTTAACCTCACAGCCCCAACGTCCGATCAGGTTTTCCATACCGACTAAGATTTCTCGTTCATTATCGACACACAATATCTTGAGATGTTCGATGTCGCTGGTCGCCATTGGCGTCGAAGCTTGCACAACTGGAGCCACTTTTTCCGCTCTAGCTAAGGTGATGGAAAAGACACTGCCTTGCCCCGGCCATGAGCGCATCGAAATTTGATGGCCAAGCACATGAGCAATACCTTTCGAGATAGCCAGCCCTAACCCCAATCCTTGATCGGCTCGTACTTGGCTGCCACGAGTAAACTCTTCAAAGATTTCTTGTTGCTTGTCTTCATCGATACCGGTTCCATTATCCCACACATCAATTCGAACCTGTCCATTCACTCTTCTCGCACCCAGTACCACTTTCCCTTCCGGGTTATAGCGGAACGCATTGGTCAAAAAGTTCTGAATCACACGCCTCAACAGCTTAGGGTCTGAATGAATGAACAATGACGACGGAATCATCTTAAACTCAATTTTCTGTTGTCTCGCTAGAGCGCTAAATTCCGCGTTCAAATTGGTTAATACGTCATGCACGGCAATCGCGTGAATGTTGGTTTCTAACTTTCCGGACTCCAATCGAGAGATATCCAGCAAGTCACCAATCAAATCTTCTGCGGCGCCAAGTGCACTCTCGATGTGAGATGACAATTGCTTCACCTCTTGCTCTTTTGCCACCTCAGACAGTGACGAAGCAAATAGACGTGCGGCATTGAGCGGCTGCATCAAATCGTGGCTTACCGCGGCTAGAAAACGACTCTTAGATTGTGATTCTTGATCCGAAATCTGCGTGGCTTTTACCAAGCGATGGTTCAGTTTTTCGAGTTCTTGAGTTCGCTCATGCACTCTCGATTCCAAACTTTCGTTGGCATCTTTTAGCGCTTGCTCTGCTTGTCGGAATACCGTGATGTCGGTAAAGCTCATCACAAAGCCACCACTTGGCATCGGGTTACCTTGCACTTCAATCACTCGACCATCAGGACGAATACGAGAAGAGGTGTGTCGTGTTCCTTGCTCAAGGTGATAAACACGGCGGCGAACGTGATCTTCCGGGTCACCCGGGCCACACAAACCTTGTTCAGCATTATGACGAATCACATCTGAAATGGGTCGACCAACCTGAATCAAGCCAGCAGGGAACTCAAACAGTTCTAAGTAACGTTGATTCCACGCCACCAGCCTCATTTGTTTGTCGATTACTGCAATACCTTGGCCAATATGTTCAATCGCGCCTTGCAGTAAACCACGGCTGAAGTCGTACAGTTCCGAAGCTTCATCCACGATGGTCGCGACTTCTTCAAGCTGCATGTTTCTTCCCTGTAAAGCGGAAGTAAGTACTAACTTAGCAGACGAAGCACCGAATACTCCGGCGAGCACGCGCTCTGCGTGTCGAATCAGACTTGCAGGCGCTTGTTGATTAGGAAGCAGCGGCTGACCGTGTTGTTGCCAATAGCTGTGTAAGGCACTTTTCGCACGTTTGCGACCCACAAAACGCGACGCCAGCATCTCTAATTCAGCGACCGTCACTCGGTTCTGGTAAAGGCTGATATTCTCGTTTTCAGGCAGCGGCGTGCCAACAAATGCTGCTGATTGTAAGCGCTCACTTAGGCTTGGCCTGGTCGACATCGAAACTACGGCATAGCACAAGGTATTAAGTACAATACTCAGCACAATGCCCCAGTTTGAACTGCTGATATTCCAGCTACTGAGCAGTTCTGGCGGCGTGATAATCCACAGTAAAAGGTTACTTTCACTGTCGCCAGCCAACATGCTGGTTTGGCTCATCAAGGTAATCAGCCAAATCAACGAGCCCACCATTAAGCCGACATACACGCCCTTGCGGTTACCCGGGCGCCAGTACAAACCACCAATAAGTGCTGGCGCGAATTGAGCAATCGCAGCAAAGGAAAGAAAGCCAATCGCTGACAGTGAATGGATGGTATCGAGCGCTTGATAAAACAGCCAAGCACCCAGTAACAGCAGTAAAATTAGCCCGCGGCGAATCACCAATAGCAGGCCAGAAAAGTGTCGATGGGTTCTTTGGGTTAGGCGCATACGGCGCAGTAACAGTGGCATCACTAAATCATTCGACACCATGATCGCCAAGGCGATGGTCGACACTATCACCATGCCACTTGCCGCAGACGTACCACCAAGGAAAGCCAGCAAGGCAATGTGATTAGCGCCTTCTGACATTGGCACACTGATCACATAGGTATCCGCTGGCATACCAGTAAGTAGTCCTTGTCCTGCCCAAGCAATTGGCAGCACGAACAGTCCCATCAAAATCAGGTAAAGCGGAAACAACCAGCGAGCGGTATGCAGGTCTTGAGGACGTTCGTTCTCTACCACCATGGTATGGAACTGGCGGGGCAAACAGACAATCGCCAACATGGTTAAAACGGTATGAATAATTAAGGTCGGAATATTGGGTGATTCGTAGGTGGAAGCCGCCACATCAAGCAAGTCGATCTTGTCGCTGCTCATCGCCAGATACATGATGAATAGGCCAACGATCAGGAATGCCGCGAGCTTAACGATGGATTCAAACGCCACCGCCATCATCATGCCACGGTGATGCTCTGTGTTATCAATGTGTCTTGTACCAAACAGCATGGTGAAAATAGCCAAAGCACCGACCACAAACCAAGACACATGATAGTCCTGATAACCGAAGTCAGCCGCTAGGTTGGGTGCAACAATATCCAACCCCATGGTAATACCACGCAGTTGCAGAGCAATATAAGGAAGGATACCAACCACGGCGATAACCGTCACCGCCACCGCTAAGCCCTGAGATTTTCCATAACGAGCCGCGATAAAGTCGGCAATGGAGGTGATATGTTCCCGCTTCGCAATCAGGATCAGCCGCGCCAAGATCCGCCAGCCTAGTGTAAAGACTAGAATCGGGGCGAGGTAAATGGGTAAAAAAGACCAAGGGTTGTTACTCGCCTGCCCGACCGTTCCATAGAAGGTCCAAGAGGTACAATACACGGCAATCGAAAGGCTATAGATCCACGGGCGCCAACGCGATAGCCAACGAACCTGCCTGTCTCCATACCAAGCGATCAGAAATAACACGCCCAAGTAGGCTAAAGAGACTGGAATTACTATCCATCCTTGCATTGAAAACCCTTTTTTCATCCATAAAAAAACCTCTCCATAAGGGAGAGGTTTCATTTAACTAAGGATGGGTGATTAACTCAATCGCATCGCTTAAATTCTGTGCTTTAGACTCTAATTATCAGCATTTGCTGTGAGATTCTGACTGTTCCGAATCTGATTGATTAATCTCAACCACTGAACTTCTTTCATCCAACTTAATGAACAGAGCAAGTGCACCCATTGCAGCCATGCCCCAGAAGATATTTGCGCCCCAAAGCTCATAACCCCAACCACTTAAGGTGGTCATCAGTGCAATAAAGGCACCTAATGGAATCGCGTTATACAGGGCTTGTAGCGCAACCATCTTGTTTTGTTCTTCAGATTGGATGTATTGAATCGCGGCGATGTGTGCCATGGCAAATGTCACACCGTGCAGCAACTGCACCATCACCAGTGCAAAAATCGCCGTGGTTGATGCGGTTATACCCCAACGCGCCATCACCCCAATAGCCGCGACGACAAACAAAGTACGCAGTGACCAGCCTGAGAATAATCGCTTACTCAGAGCAAATACGGCCACTTCAGCAACAACACCTAAACTCCACAAATAACCGATGATAGCTTCTGAGTGACCCGCTTCTTTCCAATAAATCGCACTAAAACTGTAGTAAGCCGCATGACTACCTTGCAGCAGCGCCATCAAGGCTAAAAATTTCACCACTGATGACTCGCGCAGTAACTCACCTAGTTTTGGTCGCACCGCTTGTTGCTCAGATTGTGTTACTGGCATCACATTGGGATTTCTCATCGCAAGAATCAACGACAACAACACACCGGCAAGCGCAGTATACAAAATCATGTCAGTGCCGAATTCAGCCACTAGATAACCAACCACGGTTGAACCCGCGATAAAAGCAACCGAACCCCAAAGGCGAGTTCGGCCGTAGTCGAGCATCTTCAAGCGACTGTAATGGTTAGCCATGGCGTCAGAAAGAGGAATGATCGGCCCACAACACAGGTTAAACAGTACCGTTGCCAGCAACATCAGTATAAAACTGCCACCCGTAAAAAAGTGGAAGCCGACAAACAACAGCGCGGCGAAACTCAAACAGCGTAAAGCTGGCATCAAGTGTTCAACTTTATGGATACGTGGCGTAATCACTAAGTTGGCCACACAACGCGTCGCAAAGCCGATACCAATCAATACGCCAATATCACCAGCAGACACGCCTTGGTCTTCAAACCACAGCGCCCAAAATGGCAAGTACACGCCATACGCAAAAAAGAAACCAAGAAAATACTGAGAGATCCAGCCATAGGGTGAAGGGCTAAACATAAATAACCTATAAAGTGTGCGGAAAAAGGCAGCACCAATTATGCCTATCTCGCATACGATGAAAAAGGGAATTATTACTGGGATGGTATTCCTATATTCAATTTACTTGGATATCGCATTTCAACGAGATATCTCAGGCTCATCGATACCCATACTCTCATTTAGACTAAAGTCGTCTGGAGCTTCGCTGGTATTTTGTCAGACTGATTAAAGACTCCCATTTCTTCTTGTGATGCTTATGCCTGACAAATTTAATATGCAGCACCCACCCTTCGATAGCCTGTCCGACGCCGAACAGTTGAAGCTTCGCTCTTCATTAGACGTGGTGTATTACCGCTCTCAAGAAGTGATACTGGAAGCTGAAAGGCCGAGCCGACACCTGCATATTTTGATCAAAGGAGCTGTTGAAGAGCGCGCGAGCAGTGATGGTGAGATTTACGCACACTATGCCAATGACGATATTTTTGATGTCCGCAGCCAGTTTGAACCCCACACCAAACACCAATATATCGCACTCGAAGATACATTAAGTTATCTGCTGCCCACCGATATTTTTCTTGAGCTTTACCACGCCAATGGCCAATTCGCTGCCTACTTTGATAGCAACCTATCAACACGAAAAGCTTTGATAGAAGCCGCCCAGCAGCAACAGAATCTTGCCGAGTTTATATTAACCAAAGTGGATGACTCTATCTATCACCCACCACTGATACTTGAACCAAACCAACCGATCAACCAAGTCACTCAAACCCTTAAAGAACAAGGGTTAGACTCGGCCCTAGTCCATTTGGAACATAATGATCCAAAAGCTTTTGGAACATCATGTTCCTTGTCGTATGGAATCGTCACTCGAACCAATTTATTGCATGCTGTGATGCTCGATAATTTCACACTGGATGCGCCTGTCGGTGAGATCGCAACGTTTCCGGTGATGCACGTGAACCAAGGCGATTTCTTATTTAACGCCATGATTACCATGACCAGAAATCGAGTAAAAAGGTTGATGGTTTGTGATGGTAAAAATGCGGTCGGCATGGTGGATATGACACAGATTCTCAGTGCATTCTCCACACACTCCCACGTTCTTACTTTGCGTATTGCGCGCGCCACCAGCGTTGAAGAATTGGCAATGGCATCCAACAAACAACGTCAACTGGTCGAGAGCTTGCTCAGTAATGGGATTCGCACACGCTTTATCATGGAGCTGATTTCTGCGGTCAACGAACAGATCATAGAGAAGGCTTTTGAGTTGGTGATCCCACCTGCACTGCATAATCATTGCTGCCTAATCGTGTTGGGTTCTGAGGGGCGTGGAGAGCAAATTCTCAAAACCGATCAAGACAACGCTCTGATTATTCAAGATGGTTTGGAATGGCATCAATGCCAAAGTGCCATGAACGACCTCACCCATACCCTTCAACAATTGGGTTACCCACTGTGCCCGGGCAACGTAATGGTCAACAATCCGAAATGGGTGCATTCAGAACAAGAGTGGAAACAAACCCTCACCCATTGGGTAAAAAAAGCCACGCCAGACACCGTGATGGATATCGCGATCATGGCAGATGCACACGCAGTAGCGGGGAATAGAGAGTTATTAAAACCTGTAAAGCAGCACCTCAGTGATTTAATGCTCGGACAAGAATTGATTCTGACGGAGTTCTGCCGCCCGGCGCTGAACTTCTCAGTTCCCCTGACCCTGTTTGGTAATGTGAAGCAATCTAAGTCCGGACTCGATATCAAACAAGGCGGTATTTTCCCTATCGTGCATGGTGTGAGAGCGCTTTGCCTAGAACATGGTGTCACGGTCAACAACACCTTCGAACGCATTGAGCAGCTGGTCAGCAAGAAAGTATTAGAGCAAAGTACTGCCGATAATCTCAGTGAAGCACTCAAGCAATTCTTTAAGTGGCGCTTAGCCCAAAGGCTTTCTCAGCAGCACAGCAGCAACAAGATTAACGTCAAACTGATGGAACGAGCAGACAGGGATCTGCTTCGTCATAGCCTGCACGTGGTGAAGAAATTCAAGCAATGGCTCGGCTACCACTATCAGATACGGGATTAGGCATTGAACGATGAATAGGTTGGTTCGCTATTACTGGCATCACAAGCTCAAAGGCTCCCTCTATCAGCCTCTGTTTACTGCGCCTATTGATCATGAATATGTATCGCTCGATTGTGAAACCACCAGCCTAGATCCCAATCAGGCAGAATTAGTTACCATTGCCGCGACCAAGATCATCGGTAACCGAATCATTACCAGCCAACCTTTTGAAGTCCGGTTGCGCGCCCCCCAATCGCTCGATTGCAATTCAATAAAAATCCACCGTATCCGTCATCAAGATCTAAAGCACGGCATCGAAGAAAAACAGGCTTTAATCGAGCTACTGAACTTCATTGGAAATCGTCCTTTAGTCGGCTATCACATCCGCTATGATAAAAAAATTCTCGACCGCGCCTGTTTAAAACAGCTTGGATTTCCACTGCCTAACCGATTAGTCGAAGTGAGCCAACTCTATCAAGACAAACTCGAAAGACAGCTGCCCAATGCCTATTTTGATCTCAGTATGGACGCCATCTGTCGCCAACTCGATTTACCTATCCCGGTCAATAAACATGATGCATTACAAGACGCTATCTCCGCTGCGCTGATCTTTGTGCGCCTGAAACATGGTGACCTTCCCCGTTTCAACTCTTCTTATTCTTAATTCAACCACTGGCGCTTCACATAGAGAGCAACATCTCAAAATTGAACTTAACTCGCTATTTTGTAAGTGAAAAGCAGCGTCTCATCCTAAAGTCTAATTGTGGAAATCGCCGTCCTAGCCGAGAGTGATAACACAAAGACGGTTCTGTAATAGACCTAGAAACTGAACACAAAGGAAGTTGCCAGTTCATTAGGAATGTAGGCACAAGGAGAGATGCAATGAGTGAAGCCCACGTTTATCCGGTAAAAGAAAATATTAAATCAACCACACACGCGGATAATGACACTTACCTAGCCATGTACCAGCAATCTGTTTCTGACCCTGAAGGCTTTTGGGGTGAACACGGAAAAATCGTTGATTGGATCAAACCTTTCACACAAGTAAAAAACACCTCTTTCGACCCTGGCCACATTGATATTCGCTGGTTTGAAGATGGCACGCTTAACGTTTCGGCTAACTGTATCGACCGCCACCTTGCTGAGCGCGGTGATGAAGTCGCTATCATCTGGGAAGGCGATGACCCGGCAGATGATAAAACTCTAACTTTTAATGAACTGCATAAAGAAGTGTGCCTGTTTTCGAATGCTCTAAAAGAGCAAGGCGTGCGCAAAGGTGATGTGGTTTGTTTATACATGCCAATGGTGCCAGAAGCGGCAGTAGCCATGCTGGCGTGTACCCGTATCGGTGCGGTTCACACAGTCGTATTTGGTGGTTTCTCACCAGAAGCACTGTCTGGTCGTATTATCGATTCAAATTCTAAAGTCGTTATCACTGCCGATGAAGGCGTGCGTGGCGGCCGTGCTGTTCCACTGAAAAAGAATGTCGATGAAGCACTGACGAACCCTGAAGTGAAAAACATCGAGAAGGTTGTTGTATTCAAACGCACTGGCGGTGATGTGGCATGGCACGAACATCGCGATGTGGCATGGCACGAACATCGCGATGTGTGGTGGCACGATGCTATTGCTAATGTATCTGCAGATTGCCCACCTGAAGAGATGAACGCAGAAGATCCACTATTCATCCTTTATACGTCAGGCTCAACAGGTAAACCTAAAGGCGTTATGCACACCACAGGTGGCTACCTTGTTTATGCTGCGATGACCTTCAAATACGTATTCGATTACCAAGAAGGCGAGACTTTCTGGTGTACAGCCGATGTGGGTTGGATTACCGGTCACACATATCTTGTTTACGGACCGCTTGCTAATGGCGCAAAAACGATTCTGTTTGAAGGCGTGCCAAATTACCCGAACACCAGCCGCATGAGCGAAGTGGTCGATAAGCACCAAGTTAATATTCTTTATACGGCGCCAACGGCTATTCGTGCATTGATGGCGAAAGGCAATGAAGCCGTTGAAGGTACTTCTCGTGACAGCCTAAGAATCATGGGCTCAGTGGGTGAACCTATCAACCCAGAGGCGTGGGAGTGGTACTACAAAACAATCGGTAATGAGCAATCTCCAATTGTTGATACATGGTGGCAAACAGAAACGGGCGGTATCTTGATTGCACCGCTACCAGGCGCAACAGACCTGAAACCGGGCTCTGCAACTCGTCCATTCTTCGGTGTGCAACCGGCACTGGTTGATAACATGGGTAACATCATTGAGGGTGCAACAGACGGCAACCTAGTGATTCTTGACTCTTGGCCAGGCCAAATGCGTACCGTTCATGGCGATCATGACCGCTTCGAACAGACTTACTTCTCGACCTTTAAAGGCATGTACTTCACCAGTGACGGCGCTCGTCGTGATGAAGACGGTTACTACTGGATTACGGGGCGTGTCGATGATGTACTTAACGTATCAGGTCACCGTATGGGTACTGCTGAGATTGAATCGGCTCTAGTCGCGTTCGATAAGATTGCAGAAGCCGCGATTGTGGGCATCCCTCATGATATTAAAGGCCAAGCGATTTACGCTTACATCACGCTGAATGATGGTGAGTTCCCAACCGCAGAGCTTCATAAAGAAGTAAAAGACTGGGTACGTAAAGAGATTGGCCCAATTGCAACGCCAGATGTACTGCACTGGACCGACTCTCTACCAAAAACTCGTTCGGGTAAAATCATGCGTCGTATCCTGCGTAAAATCGCGACTGGCGATACAGGTAACCTAGGTGATACCTCGACACTGGCCGACCCAAGTGTGGTTGATAAGCTGATTGCCGAGAAAGCAGAACTGGCATAAGCAACCAGTCACAGCAGCTAATCACTGTTTAAAACAGCACTTTCTAAACCGTCACCTATGTGGCGGTTTTTTTTATGGCTGATCTTGATCTCAAATATCCCGCCCCAAATTAAGGCTAAGACGCTTTTTTGTTAAGTTGGTAACAATTCCAAGCTGTATCAATAGGAGATTAGACCAGTAAATTGCTGCGATTTGCGCTGAATTAGCTATAATCTGGTTCTAATTTTTAAATTTGGGTTTTTCTCACTGGAAATTAACCGCAAATTTTCAATAAAATGGCAACATTCACGTTCGTAAACACGATAAAGGAAGATAGCCCCACGATGTCTACAAAGTTTCGCATTCTAGTTTTAAATGGCCCAAACCTTAACCTGTTAGGCCTTAGAGAGCCCGCACACTACGGTTCTCAAACACTTGACCAGATTATTAGCTCACTGACCGAGCAAGCGAAAGCACACGATGTTGAGCTATCTCACTTACAGTCAAATCGTGAGTACGAACTGATTGAAGCTATCCATAGTGCTTATCAAAATGTTGATTTTATTATTATCAACCCAGCAGCCTTTACACATACCAGTGTGGCACTGCGTGATGCACTACTTGGCGTTGCCATACCATTTATTGAGGTTCATCTATCGAATGTTCACGCGCGTGAACCATTCCGTCACCACTCTTACCTATCTGATAAAGCAGAAGGTGTGATTTGTGGCTTAGGTGCCCAAGGTTATCAATTTGCTTTGACCGCTGCGCTCAGCAAGCTCAACTCAAAGTAAACATAAACAACGAACTATTACTAACCTACTCAGTCATAGAGTAAGTTCAATTAACAGATAAAGAGAAAGAAACAATGGATATTCGCAAAATCAAAAAGCTAATCGAATTGGTTGAAGAGTCTGGTATTTCTGAGCTAGAAATCTCTGAAGGTGAAGAGTCAGTACGAATCAGTCGTAACAGCACTGCACCTGTAGCACCTGTTCAATATGCAGCTGCTCCAGCACCTGTAGCGGCAGCAGCTCCTGCGGCGGCACCTGTAGCAGCAGAAGCAGCAGCTCCTGCAGTTCCAGCTGGTCACCAAGTTCTTTCTCCAATGGTTGGTACTTTCTACGGCGCTCCAAGCCCAGACGCAAAACCATTCGTTAAAGTTGGTCAATCTGTAACTGCTGGCGAAACGCTATGTATCGTTGAAGCAATGAAAATGATGAACCAAATCGAAGCTGATAAATCTGGTGTTGTAACAGCTATCCTAGTTGAAGACGGTCAACCAGTAGAATTCGACCAAGCTCTAGTAATTATCGAATAATAGAGAGCACTCATTATGTTAGATAAATTAGTAATCGCGAACCGTGGTGAGATTGCACTACGTATTCTGCGTGCATGTAAAGAGCTTGGCATTAAAACGGTAGCGGTTCACTCAACTGCTGACCGTGACCTTAAGCACGTACTGCTTGCAGACGAAACCATTTGTATCGGTCCAGCTCGTGGTATCGATAGCTACCTAAACATCCCTCGTATCATCAGCGCAGCTGAAGTGACAGGTGCAGTAGCTGTTCACCCTGGCTACGGCTTCCTATCTGAAAATGCAGACTTTGCAGAACAGGTAGAGCGCAGTGGCTTTATCTTCGTTGGCCCTAAAGCTGAAACCATTCGCATGATGGGTGACAAAGTGTCAGCTATCACGTCAATGAAGAAAGCTGGCGTACCTTGTGTACCAGGTTCTGACGGCCCTCTTGACGACGACGAAGCAAAAAACAAAGCGCACGCTAAACGCATTGGCTTCCCAGTTATCATCAAGGCATCTGGCGGCGGCGGCGGTCGTGGTATGCGTGTTGTTCGTTCTGAAGCAGAATTAACAGAAGCTATCGCGATGACTCGTGCTGAAGCAAAAGCATGTTTCAACAACGACATGGTTTACATGGAGAAATTCCTAGAAAACCCACGTCACATTGAAGTACAAGTGCTTGCAGATGGCCAAGGTAATGCTATCCACCTAGGTGAGCGTGACTGTTCAATGCAGCGTCGTCACCAGAAAGTTGTGGAAGAAGCGCCAGCTCCAGGTATCACTGAAGAGATGCGTAAGTACATTGGCGAACGTTGTACTCGTGCATGTATTGAGATCGGTTACCGCGGTGCAGGTACATTTGAATTCCTATACGAGAACGGTGAATTCTACTTCATCGAAATGAACACTCGTATCCAGGTTGAACACACGATTACTGAAATGGTAACGGGTATCGACCTAGTGAAAGAACAGCTACGTATTGCAGCTGGTCAGCCTCTATCATTCACTCAGGATGACATTAAGCTGCGTGGCCACTCAATCGAATGTCGTATCAATGCTGAAGATCCAGTTCGTTTCCTACCTTCACCAGGTAAGATTGAACGTTTCCACGCACCAGGCGGCATGGGCGTACGTTGGGAATCTCACATCTACACGGGTTACACAGTGCCACCACACTACGATTCAATGATTGGTAAGCTGATCACTTACGGTGAGAACCGTGATGTTGCTATCGCTCGTATGAAGAACGCATTGGGTGAAATGATTGTTGAAGGTATTAACGTTAATACTGAGCTTCAACTGTCTATTATGAACGACGAAAACTTCCAACACGGTGGTGCAAACATCCACTACCTTGAGAAGAAACTTGGTTTGTCATAATCCGTTCGTTTAAGAACAGTCAAAATGCTCACTTCGGTGAGCATTTTTGTTTTTGAACCGCCGAAAAAATCAATCTTTAATCCCCATTATATTCCGTGGGGTTTTGGTGAATTTGCTCATATTTTCTGCTAGACTCGCCATCCAATTTTTCTCATATAGAAGATGCAGCCATGCCTTGGATTCAAATCAAGCTTAATGCTACCAATGAAAATGCCGAACAAATCGGCGACATGTTAATGGAAGAGACTGGTGCTCTTTCTGTAACTTTCCTGGATGCACAAGATACCCCTGTATTTGAGCCTCTGCCAGGCGAAACTCGCCTTTGGGGTGATACTGACATTCTCGCGCTTTACGACGCTGAGACTGATACTGGTGTCGTTCTAGCGCAGATTAAAGCAAGCAACATGTTCCCTGCAGACTTTGCTCATAAAGTAGAGCAAATTGAAGACAAGGATTGGGAGCGTGAATGGATGGACAACTTCCACCCAATGAAGTTTGGTGAGCGTTTATGGATCTGCCCTAGCTGGCGCGATATCCCTGAACCTGACGCTGTTAACGTAATGCTAGACCCTGGCCTTGCATTTGGTACAGGTACTCACCCGACAACGGCATTGTGTCTTGAGTGGCTTGAAGGCTTAGACCTTGCAGGCAAAACCGTGATCGACTTCGGTTGTGGCTCAGGCATCCTAGCGATCGCTGCGATCAAACTAGGCGCAGCAAAAGTTATCGGGATCGACATTGATCCTCAAGCTCTGCTTGCATCAAAAGACAACGCACAACGCAATGGCGTTGCTGAGCAACTAGAGGTGTTCTTGCCACAAGATCAACCGGAAGGTTTGCTAGCAGACGTTGTTGTTGCCAACATTCTTGCGGGTCCATTACGCGACCTTTCTGGCATCATCAAGGGCCTAGTTAAGCCAAATGGTGTACTTGCGATGTCGGGTGTTTTAGATACACAAGCAGAAGATGTTGCCACTTATTATCGTGATGAGCTTCACATTGATCCGATCATCGAACAACAAGAATGGTGTCGAATCTCAGGTCGCAAGCAAGGCTAGACAAGACTTTGGGCGCTAATTGACTGAAATTTAAACAAATTACAAAAACAAATTGTAAATGCTCAAATATTAGTCTTTTCACGCAGCGAAAAAATGCGTAAAATGCGCGCCCTTGCTGGTACAGAACTGTGATGACATTTTTGAAAATCGGAAATTATCAACTTAAGAACAATCTAATCGTCGCTCCTATGGCTGGCGTAACGGATAGACCATTCCGTGAGTTGTGTCTTCGCTACGGTGCGGGGATGGCAGTCAGTGAAATGATGTCCTCCAATCCGAAAGTTTGGAAAACGTCAAAGTCTCAGCAGCGTATGGTACATGAAGGCGAATCGGGCATTCGTTCAGTACAAATCGCTGGTGCAGATCCACAGCTTATGGCCGAGGCTGCTCAATTTAATGTCGATAACGGTGCGCAAGTCATCGATATCAACATGGGTTGTCCAGCCAAAAAAGTGAATAAGAAGCTTGCGGGCTCAGCCTTACTGCAGCATCCAGAACTCATTGAAGACATTCTGAAAGCGGTGGTCAATGCTGTCGACGTTCCAGTAACGTTGAAAACGCGCACAGGCTGGGATACAGACAATAGAAACTGTGTCCAAATCGCGAAAATAGCCGAAGACTGCGGCATACAAGCTCTTGCGCTCCATGGAAGAACTCGCGCTTGTATGTACAAAGGTGAGGCAGAATACAAACACATTAAAGCAGCGAAACAAGCAGTATCTATTCCGGTTATCGCTAACGGTGATATCGATAGTCCGGAAAAAGCGAAGTTTGTGCTGGAGTACACCGGCGCTGATGCTTTAATGATAGGTCGACCTGCCCAAGGACGTCCTTGGATTTTTAACGAAATCCTACACTATTTGGAAAACGGCACCACGATGGACCCACTCCCGATTTCGGAAGTGAAAGACATCATGCTTGGTCATGTGCACGCTCTACATGAATTTTATGGAGAGTTTTTAGGCCCTCGCATCGCTCGTAAGCATGTGGGTTGGTATCTAAAAGAACATGAACAAGCGAGTGAGTTTCGCCGTACCTTCAACGCATTCGAAGCAGGTGATCTGCAGCTTGAAGCGCTAGAAGGTTTTTTTGATAACGTTGCACCATAATTACGAGAAGAGCTAGACCGAATATGTTCGAACAAAATCTGACTTCAGAAGCATTGACAGTAACTACAGTTACATCACAAGACCAAATCACGCAGAAGCCACTACGTGACTCAGTTAAAGCATCATTGAAAAATTACCTTGCTCAATTAAACGGTCAAGAAGTCAGCGAGTTATACGAATTAGTATTAGCTGAAGTTGAACAGCCACTACTAGACACTATCATGCAGTACACTCGCGGTAACCAAACTCGCGCAGCAACCATGATGGGTATTAACCGCGGTACTCTTCGCAAGAAACTTAAAAAATACGGCATGAACTAATCGTTCTTTCGTAATTTATTGAATTGAAAGCCAAGCTCATTGTTGAGTTTGGCTTTTTTTTGGCTTGTCGATCCGTGATAGTCGCTGATTACTCTCCAGTGCGACAGCAGCGACCTTTGTCGACGTTTGCTGAGTCCAAGGCTGCTAGAATCGAACAATGGCTTGCATCATCGTCTACGTGACCACAACACGCATCATTAATCTTTTTAAGTGCGGTGCGAATCTTAGTTAACTCGGTAATCTTCTCATCAATCATCTCTAGCTTTGCTGAGGTAATCGACTTCACTTCAGCGCAACTGTGCTGTGTGGCCTCGAGGCGAATCTCAAGCAATTCTTTAATCTCGTCCAAACTCAGCCCCAACGCTTTAGACTTGAGAATAAACGTCACCTGTTTCTGGTTATTTTCATCATATAGGCGATAACCCGAGTCACTGCGACTGGCTGGCGCGATCAGGTTATTCTTCTCATAAAATCGCAAGGTATCGGCTGTCACACCGCATCGCTTCGCTAATTCACCGATCTGAAACATGTTTTTTCCTACTGTTTCGTCCATTCCACAATTAACCTTATCGTTACTTTTCAGGCTGAAATGGCACTTTTCATAATTAATTTTGAGATGCCAAACGATTGCGCGAGCTTTTTTGTAATAAATTAGTTAGAATCTGCGCCATCAAATTTGGAGTTGGTTATCTTATAGCTTAATCATAAGACTAACCCAAAAGGTCTTTACCAAAACTGGCCAATATTTTATCTCTTACTGGTATCTAAGATAATCCACGCTAAGAAGATAGAAACAAGTTCTTTTTTGGCAAATATCTTTATTTTAACCCCATGAATTTGAGGAAGATGGAAGCATGAATAACGCTCGTCCAATTCGCCGCGCTCTAATCAGCGTATCAGACAAAACTGGTATCGTTGAATTTGCACAAGCTCTTGCTAACCGTGGTGTAGATATCCTATCTACCGGTGGCACTGCTCGCCTGCTTGCTGAAAAAGGCATCTCTGTTACAGAAGTATCTGACTACACTGGTTTCCCAGAAATGATGGATGGCCGTGTTAAGACTCTGCACCCAAAAGTTCATGGTGGTGTTCTAGGCCGTCGTGGCCAAGATGATGACGTGATGGAAACTCACGGTATCAACCCTATCGATATGGTTGTTGTAAACCTATACCCATTCGCAGAAACCGTTGCTAAAGAAGGTTGTACCCTTGCTGATGCTGTTGAGAACATCGACATCGGCGGCCCTACAATGGTTCGCTCTGCAGCGAAAAACCACAAAGACGTAACGATCGTTGTTAACGCACACGACTACGAGCGCGTTGTCGCTGAAATGGACACGAACGATAAATCTCTAACACTAGAGACTCGCTTCGACCTCGCTATCGCAGCATTCGAGCACACCGCTTCTTACGACGGCATGATCGCAAACTACTTCGGCACTATGGTTCCATCTTACGGTGCCTCTCTACTTGATGAAGAAGGAAAGAAGGCTGACGAAGAGTCTAAATTCCCTCGCACGTTCAACCAACAGTTCGAGAAAAAGCAAGACATGCGCTACGGTGAGAACAGCCACCAGGCAGCCGCATTCTACGTTGAAGCAAACCCTGAAGAAGCATCAGTTTCTACAGCTCGCCAGATTCAAGGTAAAGCCCTTTCTTACAACAACATCGCTGACACCGACGCAGCACTTGAGTGTGTGAAAGAGTTCGACCAGCCAGCATGTGTGATCGTTAAGCACGCTAACCCATGTGGTGTTGCACTAGGTGAAGACATCCTAGAAGCTTACGACCGTGCATTCAAAACAGACCCAACTTCTGCATTTGGCGGCATCATCGCTTTCAACCGTGAGCTAGACGCTGCAACAGCAACGGCTATCACTGAGCGTCAATTCGTTGAAGTTATCATTGCACCATCAGTTTCTGCTGAAGCAGTAGCAATCGTAGCGGCTAAGAAAAACCTTCGCCTACTTGAGTGTGGTGAGTGGACAACGAAGACAACTGGCTTTGACGTTAAACGCGTTAACGGTGGTTTGCTAGTTCAAGACCGCGACCAAGGCATGGTGTCTGAAGATGACCTTAAAGTGGTTTCTAAGCGCCAACCTACAGCTGAAGAATTGAAAGATGCTCTATTCTGCTGGAAAGTAGCGAAATACGTTAAATCTAACGCTATCGTTTACTCGAAAGGCGACATGACAATTGGTGTTGGCGCTGGCCAAATGAGCCGCGTTTACTCTGCGAAAATCGCAGGCATCAAAGCTGCAGACGAAGGTCTACAGGTTGAAGGCTGTGTGATGGCATCTGACGCGTTCTTCCCATTCCGTGACGGTATCGACGCGGCTGCAGAGGCTGGCATCAAGTGTGTTATCCAACCGGGCGGCTCTATGCGTGATGACGAAGTTATCGCAGCAGCAGACGAACACGGCATGGCGATGATCTTTACGGGCATGCGTCACTTCCGCCACTAGAAAGAAAAGATACGAGAGCGCTTCGCTACGGGAAACGAGAACGCTGCGCTCCGAGATGAGCAACACTATCATTTAGTGTTGCTCAGATATTTTCTAGTTCTACTACTATCAATTTTGATTGAAGGTTTAAAACATGAATGTATTGATTATTGGTGCTGGCGGTCGTGAGCATGCACTAGGTTGGAAAGCAGCACAAAACCCAAACGTTGAAACAGTATTCATCGCTCCAGGTAACGCAGGTACTGCACTTGAGCCAAAACTAGAGAACGTAAACATCGGCGTTGAAGACATCGCTGGTTTAGTCGCGTTTGCTCAAGATAAAAAAATCGAACTGACTATCGTGGGCCCTGAAGCACCATTGGTTATCGGTGTGGTTGATGCATTCCGCGAAGTAGGTTTGCCAATCTTCGGCCCTACTCAAGCTGCAGCACAGCTTGAAGGCTCTAAAGCATTCACTAAAGACTTCCTAGCTCGTCATGATATCCCAACAGGTTACTACTCAAACTTCACTGAGATTGAGCCAGCTATCGCTTACGTTCGCGAGCAAGGCGCTCCTATCGTAGTGAAAGCTGACGGTCTTGCGGCAGGTAAAGGCGTTATCGTTGCGATGACCCTTGAAGAAGCAGAAGACGCAATCAAAGACATGCTAGCGGGCAACGCCTTTGGCGAAGCAGGCAGCCGCGTTGTTATCGAAGAGTTCCTCGAAGGCGAAGAAGCAAGCTTCATCGTAATGGTTGACGGCTCTAGCGTGCTTCCTATGGCCACCAGCCAAGATCACAAACGTGTTGGCGACAAAGACACTGGGCCGAACACGGGCGGCATGGGTGCTTACTCTCCTGCGCCGGTTGTAACTCCAGAAATCCACAACCGTATCCTTGAGGAAGTTATCTACCCAACGGTACGTGGTATGGACGCAGAAGGCGCACCTTACACAGGTTTCCTTTACGCTGGCCTAATGATCGATGCTGACGGCACACCTAAAGTTATCGAATACAACTGCCGCTTTGGCGACCCTGAAACGCAACCTATCATGATGCGTATGGAGTCAGACCTTGTTGAACTTTGCCTAATGGCTATCGACGAGAAGCTCGACGAAGCAGAATCGAAGTGGGATCCACGCGCTTCTATCGGTGTTGTTCTTGCGGCTGGCGGTTACCCTGCTGACTACGCAAAAGGTGACGTTATTTCACTACCAACAAGCGAAGTTGAAGGCCAAAAGGTTTTCCACGCGGGTACGACAAATAATGAAGCTGGCGACGTTGTGACAAACGGCGGTCGTGTACTTTGTGCAACAGCACTGGGCAATACGGTTTCTGAGGCTCAAGAGCGCGCTTACGCGTTGACTAAGCAAGTTAGCTGGAATGGTATGTTCCACCGCAATGATATTGGTTACCGTGCGATTGCGCGCGAACAAGAGCAGTAAACAATCTTGTTGCTCGCTTACTTTCCAATAACAGTAAGCAAATGACAGCAAGTGAATAACAGAAAAAGGCGCCTCAATAGGCGCCTTTTATTATCTCATTTACACAAGAATCTGTATTTGTACAGACAAATAGGCACTTGGCCTACAGTAGGCCAAATACTCTCAATCCTTTGATTACTCGCTATTCTTTCAACAATGATGGCCTAACGACACAATCATGGCTGTCTTCAGCCAGCATCAGTAACTCTTCCACGCTCATCTTACCCAGTGAATCACTGCCAAGAAACGCCGCATAGCTTTCCACAGACGCCAATCGGTCAATCACGAAGCCTGGCAAGGTCTGGTTAAATTCAATGCGATCAAACTCACCACCAGCGCACGTTTTAAAAGAGCTGCCATTCCAGTAACCCTGAATCAGCCTAAGCCCTTCATCATGCTGCTTCGTTGTGGTCTCTAGAACCGACGTCGCTTCTTTCTGATAGTTTTCAAGCTGCTTGGCTTGGATAGGTAAGATTTTGCTATCAATACGATACTGTTGATACACAGCTTCGCCTGACTTATTGAAACGCACATGGACTCGATAGGGAACCAGCTCATTAGAAGAGTTACGCTGCTCGCCTTCACGAATGAATTCACGAAGCACGCCTTCTGACCAAGCATAATCAGTTTGGTACCAGCCGTAATCGCCGACAGTGACGTAGTCAGCTGAAGTATGAGGTTGTGTTAGCTTGTTTGTAACCCAGTAGAAACTCGTCGCGTCGCCCATGACTTGGCCGCCAGTGTGAGTTTCAAATTGCTCTAGGTTTTTGCGAGGGCTTGTTGAAGAACAGCCAATAAGAAATGTAGATAATAGTGAAACGAGAAGAAATGCTTTTTTCATAAAAACCTGTACCGAGGTGGAATACGACTACCTCGGTACAGTTTAGATTATTTCACTGAATCTTTCAGCGCTTTACCTGCAACAAATGCTGGAACATTTGCAGCAGCGATTTGGATCTCATCACCAGTTTTTGGGTTACGACCAGTGCGAGCTGCACGGTGGTTTACTTTAAAAGTACCAAAACCAATTAGCTGAACTTGATCGCCATCTTTAAGAGCATCTGTAACACCGCCAAGAGTCGCTTCTAGAGCAGCTTTAGCTTGTGCTTTAGAAAGGTCCGCTTTTTCAGCAATAAAGTCGATTAATTGAGTCTTGTTCATTTTAGGTTTCCCTTCTTTGTATTTTTGAATTCAATTCACTCTAAAACATAAATGCCCCATCTGGCAAAGGTTTGTCGTCGATCTTTAGCTCTAATGCCGTAGTTTTAGCCATAATATGAGTAATAACTCACAATTTGTTACTGATTTTATTAAGCAAGCCCTTGTTTAAAAGGGGCTGAGAGCAAAATTAATGATGACCTAGCCACTACTTTTTCACTATAATCCACGCTGAATCGCTGCTAAAGCGTACAATTTAATTTAAGGGCAAACATGCTGCTGCTATCTATTTACATCTCCATTGCTATTGGAGTTTCTTTCATTTGTTCTGTTTTGGAAGCTGTACTTTTGAGTATTAGTCCGAGCTACATTGCTCAACTAAAACAAAATGGGCACCCTGCAGCAGAGTCTTTAGACAAACTGAAAACAGATATTGACCGCCCGCTTGCGTCAATTTTAACGCTCAACACCATCGCCCATACTATCGGTGCTGCGACAGCAGGTGCACAAGCGGCTGTCGTTTTTGGTAGCCAATGGTTAGGTGTCTTCTCTGCCGTGCTAACGCTAGGTATCTTGGTATTATCTGAGATTGTTCCAAAAACCATTGGTGCAACCTACTGGCGTCAACTTGCTCCTGCTTCGGCAAGCGTGCTTCGTTGGATGGTGTTCTTCCTAACACCGTTTGTATGGTTCTCAGAACAGATCACCAAACGTCTTGCTCGTGGCCACCAAGCACCAAAAATGCGTGATGAGTTATCTGCAATGGCGATTTTGGCAAAAGAGAGCGGTGAATTTGCAGAAGGCGAGTCAAAAATCCTGAGCAACCTACTGGGTATTCAAGATGTACCCGTGACTCAGGTAATGACGCCGCGCCCAGTGGTATTCCGTGTTGATGCGGAAATGAGTGTGAATACGTTCCTAGAACAACATAAAGACACGCCATTCTCACGTCCGCTGGTTTACAGCGAGCAGAGTGACAACATCATCGGTTTTGTTCACCGCTTAGAGCTGTTTAGATTGCAGCAAGCCGGTTGTGGTGAGAAAGCTTTGGGTGAAGTAATGCGCCCTATCCACGTGTTGCTGAACAACATGGGCTTGGCTAAGGCCTTTGACCAGATGATGGCAAACCGCCTGCAACTGTCTTTAGTTGTGGACGAATACGGCACTATTCAGGGCATCATCACCCTAGAAGACATCTTTGAGCACCTAGTGGGCGAAGAGATTGTCGACGAAGCGGATAAGACGACTGACATGCAAGAACTGGCGTTCCAACGCTGGGAGAAGTGGAAAGAGACACACGGTGTTATCGAAAACCGCGATGACGAGGACGAGGAAGAAACTCCAGCAGACAACGACTCTTCAGATGCAAAATCAACGAATGACGACGACGCATCAAAAGATAAGGCATCAAAAGACAAAGTGTAGAACGAAGACAAAAAAGACGCTTAATCTAAATTTGATACCGTCAGATACAACAAAGGCTCCCTAGGGAGCCTTTGTTTTTATTCGTACCTTGGTGCAATTGCGAATTATAGCGCAACACCAATGTTACTGACTGGGTCTTCACGCAGTTCGTGGCGTAGGTCTTTGATCAGCTCTAAGTCACGCTCAGTCGTTTCACGTAGAGGTCGGAAAATGGCCCACTGAACGTCCCACTCTTCACACACCGCTTCGTTTTCTTTCTGGTTTTCGTTCGTCACTTCTTCAGCGCCTTGAGCAAACTCAAGCTCAGCAACCGTCTTCACCGATTGTTGACTCACTTTAATTACCGCTTCCAACATATGTTCACGGTCAAGCAGACCATGAATTAGCGTTGCTAGGCCTTGGCATGCGTCCATTGCTGGGTAAACACCATAAAAATCAAAATCATCACCGCTAGGGAATAGCTCTTCAACCTTCTCAAGTTGACGCTCAAAGTTCACCTTTGCTGTTTTAACCGTCAGGATTTCCCAAATGCTATCCAAAACATCACGATAGATTCGAGCTTCCGCAAATTCTGTATTCTCACAAAACATGGCATAGTTAGGGTACATACGCTCACATAGACACGCCATAAAGGTAATTTGTTGCCAAGGTTCTAACTTTTCAAGACGAACCTGCAGTGGATTCTGAAGCATAGTCACTCAATAATTGCAGAAAAAGACAGCGAAAGTGTACTTGATAAACCCTGGGGGGAAAAGGTAAGCCGATGAACAATTTTACGAATAAGCTCTATATTCTTACTGAGCATGACGATACCTATACGCAACTGATTCTAAACCAGGATTTACCCGACCTAGAAATCACTCAAAACCCCAAATCAGCACAGATTGTCTTGGCGTCACCACCTCTAATCGCAGAGCGCCTCGGCGAGTTTAAAGAGCTAGACTGGGTACAGAGTACCTATGCCGGAATCAATAAACTCACTCAGCCAGATCTGCGTCAGGACTATACGCTAACCAACGTCAAAGGCATCTTTGGTCCGGCTATCGCAGAATACGTATTGGGTTACACAATCAGTCACTGTAGACACTTCCCTCATTACCACCAGCATCAACAACAACGAAACTGGCAGCCACAGCTTTATACTAGCCTAACTGACAAAACTATGGTGATTTTAGGAACAGGTTCAATCGGCAGTCATTTAGCAAAAACCGCGGCGGCTTTTGGTATTCATACCATAGGTGTCAACCGTACCGGCATCCCATCCAAACAAGAAACCTTTAAAGAGACTTTCCACATCAATGAGATAGAGGCTGCCCTTAAGCAGGCCGATATTGTGGTCAACACCTTGCCATCAACCGCTGAAACCTATCAACTGTTGAACCAAACCACGTTAGGTTACTGCTCTAATGTGTTGCTGTTTAATGTCGGTCGAGGGGAAAGCATCGACAATAAAGCCTTGTTGCTCGCCATAAAAAACAGATGGGTAGAACACGCATTTTTAGATGTGTTTGAAAGTGAACCCCTCTCTCAGGAACATCCTTTCTGGAAACTACCGCAAGTCACCATCACTCCACACATCGCTGCACTCAGTGAGCCAAGACAAGTAGTCGAGATCTTCGCAGAGAATTACAAACAGTGGCGAGATGGCTTTACACTTAATCATGTCATCGATTTTGAAAAAGGTTACTGATGTCCTCTTCGTTACTTAAAGAGATTCGACAATGCCGAGCTTGTGAGCCTCACCTATCACACGGTGCTAACCCGGTGATTCAAGCGCATCCAAACGCGCGCTTGCTGATCATAGGTCAAGCGCCGGGTATCAAGGTGCATGAGTCGTCGATCCCTTGGAATGACGCGAGTGGCGAACGATTAAGAGGATGGTTAGGGATAGATAGCGATACTTTTTACGACGAGCAAAAAGTCGCGATTGTGCCTATGGGGTTTTGTTATCCGGGGAAAGGGAAAAGTGGTGATCTTCCACCACGCAAAGAGTGCGCGGAGCTTTGGCATAACAAAGTGCTGCAATCTCTACCCAATATTCAAATGACACTGCTGATTGGCCAGTACGCACAAAACCATTACCTAACAAACAAGACCACCAGCACATTGACCGAAACCGTGCGTGATTGGCAAAGGTGGGCGCCTGAGTTTTTGCCATTACCCCACCCTTCGCCACGCAATAATATCTGGCTCAAGAAGAACCCTTGGTTTGAAAGTGAAGTCATTCCTTATATCAGGAAACACATCTCTGAGCATTTGGCCTACCATGATCCAAATACCTAATTAACTGCACACAACAAGATTAAACCGCCATCAAATGCCAATTTCAGGCAATAAAAAAGCGCTGTTGGTTTCCCAACAGCGCTTTCAATAATCTTACTCAGAATTACTTGTGGTAAGGCTTAGACAATTCGTGAACAGCGTCAACGAATACACCAGCGTTCTCTGGCGGTACATCTAAGTGGATACCGTGGCCTAGGTTAAATACATGACCTGTACCACCGTCGCCGAAGCCTTCAAGGATGCTGCCCACTTCTTCGCGAATACGTTCAGGCTGAGCGTAAAGCATTGAAGGATCCATGTTACCTTGCAGAGCAACTTTGTCGCCGATGCGAGCTTTTGCATCTGCGATGTTGATTGTCCAGTCTAGACCAACCGCATCACAACCTGTTGCTGCGATAGACTCAAGCCACATGCCACCGTTCTTAGTGAACAGAGTAACCGGTACTCGACGACCTTCGTTTTCACGGATTAGGCCATCAACGATTTTGTGCATGTATTGCAGTGAGAATAGGTTGTAGTCACGAGGAGTCAGTACACCACCCCATGTATCAAATACCATTACCGATTGAGCACCCGCTTTAATTTGCGCGTTCAAGTATTCGATAACACTGTCAGCCAGCTTGTCTAGAAGCAGGTGCAGCGTTTGTGGTTCTGCGTACATCATCTTCTTGATCTTAGTGAATGCTTTAGAGCTTCCACCTTCAACCATGTATGTCGCTAGAGTCCATGGGCTACCAGAGAAACCAATCAGTGGCACTTCGCCTTTCAGGTCTTTACGGATCTGACGAACGGCATTCATTACGTATTGAAGCTCGCCTTCTGGATCAGGTAGGCCAATCTTCTCTACGTCAGCTTTACACGTGATAGGACGCTCAAACTTAGGACCTTCACCTGTTTCAAAGTACAAACCTAAGCCCATTGCATCAGGGATAGTTAGGATGTCTGAGAACAAGATTGCCGCATCAAGCGGGAAACGACGTAAAGGTTGAAGTGTTACTTCTGATGCCAGTTCCGCGTTTTTGCACAAAGACATGAAATCGCCCGCTTCAGCGCGCGTTGCTTTGTATTCAGGAAGATAGCGGCCAGCTTGGCGCATCATCCATACCGGTGTGTAATCAACAGGCTGTTTTAAAAGTGCGCGTAAATAGCGATCGTTTTTTAATTCGGTCATTCCGTTAAATTCCAATTCAATCTTGTCTAGTTTTGATGGCAAGTATTCTAACACTGATTGAAGGGTAAAAGCTGTGTGCTTTGCAACCTAGATCAAGTTATTAACTTTTAAATCAATGCTTAATTTGCACCCAATTACGGGAGCATGTTAAAAATTTGTTCGCTAGCGAAAATTACAATTATAACATCTGAGTAGTCACTACTCAGCATCTCATAACGACATCTTACTTACCCCCTCCACTTGTGGAGGGTTTTTTTTAGCTTTTGATCACCCATAGGCCAAATACTATCACAGGCAAATTAGTGCTCTAGTATCTGCTCAGTCACACCATCTTTCATCACGTCATCAACGGTTTTCTCAATCAACTGTCTCGCAATGGTTCCAACAGGAGCAACATCAGGCAGGCTTGTTACGTCAAACCATTGAGCATCCGATAGCTCGCTGTAGTCAGGCTTGAGCGTACCACCAGCATAATCTGCGAGAAAGCCCATCATCATACTCGATGGAAACGCCCATGGCTGGCTGCCAAAATAACGAATATTATCGACATCGATACCCGTTTCTTCTTTGACTTCTCTTGCCACACACTGCTCTAAGGTCTCTCCGACCTCTAGGAAGCCCGCTATCACGGTATACATACCTGTCTTATGTCTTGGGTGCTGCGCAAGCAATATCTTGTTGTCGTTTCGTACAGCGACAATGATGCACGGGAAGATACGAGGATAATGAAGTGTGCGGCAATCTCCACACTGCATCGCCACCTGGTTATGGTTGAGATGATTTCGACCACCACACTGAGGGCAAAAACGCATACTTTGAGTCATATGCCCATATTGGATGGCTTTGCTTGCAGTCAAGAAACTCACTTCAGGCCAGTGCAGTAACTCTCTTAGGCTAACCATGTTCAGCTCATTCTCCACATCACAATCGTTGAGCCAATACACCTTGCGACCTTGATGCTGACCAATACAGATTGCATGCTCCACACTCAGCCCAAGCTCTTCAGCAGAGCCAAACGGAAACTGATCATTATTAACCCAAATATCACTACCAGAAACGACGCACCAATAAGCTTGCTCTGTCATTTTGTTATCACTTTTTTTTAACATCCCTATGCCTCATTGCTTGCAGTTCGTTCATTTTACTGGCAATCTAATTTCATACTAGAGTTGTAGCAGAGAATATTTCAAGCTATTACTTTTAGTAGCTACCAATAAAACGGACCCTGCTTAGGCAATTACTTGATCACAAGGTTGTGATCAGATCATGAGGACATGGTCATGCTAAATAAATTCAAACAAATACAAGAACAATGGGGTGGCTCTAATGAGGTCATCGATCATTGGCTCGAAACTCGACAGTCTCTAATCGTTGAGTATTGTAAGCTAGGTGCCTTGCAGCCAGCTAGCAACGGGCAATCAAACGTTGTTGAACTCCCTTCCCCTAAAGAAATAAGCTCATTCTGTGATCATGTTGTCGATTATATCTCAGAGGGTCATTTTAAGATCTACGATATGGTCATGAAAAAATGGCAAGCAACAGGCTTTAAAACCAATGACGAGATTGATACAACTTACGCGAAGATCGTACTTACAACCGAGCCGCTTCTAGAATTCAATGATAAGTACGTTAAAGTAAATGCAGACGATGAGTTGCCTAACTTCGAAGGAGATATGTCCAAAGTAGGTGAACTACTCGAACTACGTTTTGAAGTAGAAGATAATCTTATCCAGCTTATTGCAGACAGTTTAGCGATTCCACCAGGCGCTTAGTTAGCCGAATCCTTAATAAGCTTGCCTCTGTGCAAGCTTTTTGTTTTGTCTGTAAGGTTATCCAAACTACCCAGAACCTTTCAGACAGAGCTTACTCGCTCGCCCTGACCTTTAGCCATAAGCATATGGTTACAGCCCTAATCAGCCTAGTCATCTCTACCCTTTATCTTACTGGCCTCAAAGAGCACTCTTCAGGACATAAATCCAACCTCACCAGCTAGATAAGCACACCTATCACTTTATAAGTCATAGCTAAATACCAATACGCCAGATACAAAAAAGGCACCCGAAGGTGCCTTTTTCTTATCTCTTAGAGACTACTCGTAGAACTTACTCTTCTGAAGAGAAACCAGCGTTTAGAAGTGCTGCTAGATTGTCAGTAGCTTGTTCAGCTGAAGGACCTTCTTGCTCTTCTTCACGTTGTTTTTGACGCTCTTGGTGGTATGCGAAACCAGTACCAGCTGGGATCAGACGACCAACAATTACGTTCTCTTTCAGGCCGCGAAGGTCATCACGCTTACCAGAAACCGCAGCTTCTGTTAGTACGCGAGTCGTTTCTTGGAACGATGCAGCTGAGATGAATGACTCAGTTGCAAGAGATGCTTTAGTAATACCTAGTAGATCACGTTCGAAACGTACTAGTTCTTTACCTTCAGCTTCTAGCTTACGGTTAGCAATCTTAACATTGTGGTACTCAACTTGTTCGCCAGGTAGGAACGGAGAGTCACCAGAATGAGTGATTGTACACTTACGTAGCATTTGACGAACGATAGTCTCGATGTGCTTATCGTTAATCTTTACGCCTTGTAAGCGGTAAACTTCTTGAACTTCGTTCGCGATGTACTGAGTTACTGCGTGGATACCACGTAGACGCAGGATATCGTGTGGAGTTTCAGGACCGTCGGCGATTACATCACCACGTTCAATCTTCTCACCTTCGAACACGTTCAATTGACGATGCTTAGGAATCATCTCTTCGTAAGCGTCACCGCCTTCACGAGTGATTACTAGACGACGCTTACCTTTCGTTTCTTTACCGAAAGACACAGTACCTGTGTGCTCAGCAAGGATCGCAGGCTCTTTAGGCTTACGAGCTTCGAATAGGTCAGCTACGCGTGGTAGACCACCGGTGATATCTTTGTTTCCGCTCGATTTTTGAGGGATACGAGATAGTGTGTCACCGATGCCAACTTCAGCGCCATCTTCGATGTTTACAATCGCTTTGCCAGGTAGGAAGTAGTGAGCTGGCATATCAGTACCAGGGATCATTACGTCGTTACCTTGCTCATCAACAAGTTTGATAGCTGGACGCATATCTTTACCTGCTGCTGGGCGAGCTGCTGCGTCTGTAACTTCACTTGAAGAAAGACCCGTTAGATCGTCAGTTTGACGAGAAACTGTAATACCATCGATCATATCTACGAATTGGATACGACCTGCCACTTCAGTGATGATTGGCATGGTATGCGCTTCCCAGTTAGCTACAACTTCACCAGCAGTAACTGCTGCGTTGTCGCCTTTGGTTAGCATCGAACCGTAAGGAAGTTTGTGCTTCTCTTTAGTACGGCCGAATTCATCAATAATCGTCATCTCAGATGCACGAGAAGTGATAACCAGTTTCTTATCTTTGTTAACTACGAACTTAGCATTGTGAAGTTTCACAGTACCAGTTGTCTTAGCTTGGATGCTGTTCTCTGCTGCTGCAGTAGATGCCGCACCACCGATGTGGAACGTACGCATCGTTAGCTGTGTACCCGGTTCACCGATAGATTGTGCAGCGATAACACCAACTGCTTCACCTTGGTTCACTAGGTGACCACGTGCTAGGTCACGACCGTAACACTGTGCACAACAACCGAAGTCTGCATCACAGGTAACAACAGAGCGCACTTTCATGCTATCTACTGAGTTGTCTTCCATGATTTGACACCACTTCTCATCAATTAGAGTATTACGTGGAATCAGTACATCTTCAGTACCAGGCTTAAGAACGTCTTCAGCTACTACACGACCTAGAGCAAGCTCAGAAAGTGCAACTTTAACGTCACCACCTTCGATGTGAGGCATCATGTCGATACCTTCATGCGTGCCACAGTCATGTTCGTGTACTACAACGTCTTGAGCAACGTCTACTAGACGACGAGTTAGGTAACCCGAGTTTGCTGTTTTCAGTGCTGTATCCGCAAGACCCTTACGAGCACCGTGCGTTGAGATAAAGTACTGAAGGACGTTTAGACCTTCTTTAAAGTTCGCTGTGATCGGCGTTTCGATGATTGAACCATCTGGACGCGCCATCAGACCACGCATACCTGCTAGCTGACGAATCTGAGCTGCAGAACCACGTGCGCCCGAGTCGGCCATCATGTAGATGCTGTTGAACGATTCTTGCTGTTCTTCTTCGCCGTCACGGTTGATAACTGTTTCAGAAGATAGGTTATCCATCATTGCTTTCGCAACGCGGTCATTCGTAGATGCCCAGATATCGATAACTTTGTTGTAACGCTCACCCGCAGTAACAAGACCAGATTGGAATTGCTCTTGGATTTCGCGAACTTCTTCTTCAGCAGATTCAATTTCATCGTATTTCGCTTGAGGTACAACCATATCGTCGATACCTACAGAAACACCAGAAAGTGCAGCGTATGCAAAACCTGCGTACATGATTTGGTCAGCAAATACTACTGTATCTTTTAGACCAAGCTTACGGTAACACTCGTTAAGAAGAGTAGAGATCTGCTTCTTACCTAACTTTTGGTTAACGATGCTGTACGGTAGGCCAGCTGGAACGATTTGCCATAGCATTGCACGGCCGACAGTTGTATCAACCATCTTCGTTTCAGTAGTGCTGTTACCATCTTCGTCTACTACAGTTTCGGTGATACGTACTTTAACGCGAGCGTGTAGCTCAGCAGTCTTAGTACGGTATGCCTTTTCAGCCTCAGCAGGGCCAGCAAGGTACATACCTTCGCCTTTCACGTTGATCTTGTCACGTGTCATGTAGTAAAGACCCAATACAACGTCCTGAGAAGGTACGATGATCGGATCACCTGACGCTGGCGACAGAATGTTATTCGTCGACATCATCAGTGTACGTGCTTCAAGCTGTGCTTCTAGAGTTAGAGGCACGTGTACCGCCATTTGGTCACCATCGAAGTCGGCGTTGTATGCCGCACACACTAGTGGGTGAAGCTGAATCGCTTTACCTTCGATTAGTACTGGTTCAAACGCTTGGATACCTAGACGGTGAAGTGTAGGTGCACGGTTAAGCAGTACTGGGTGTTCGCGGATTACTTCGTCCAGGATATCCCAAACGATAGCTTCTTCGCGCTCTACCATCTTCTTAGCAGCTTTGATTGTCGTAGCCATGCCACGAGTTTCTAGCTTGCTGTAGATGAACGGCTTAAATAGCTCAAGTGCCATCTTCTTAGGAAGACCACACTGATGTAGACGAAGGTATGGACCTACTGTGATTACAGAACGGCCAGAGTAGTCTACACGTTTACCTAGAAGGTTCTGACGGAAACGACCTTGTTTACCCTTGATCATATCAGCAAGAGATTTCAGAGGACGCTTGTTAGAACCAGTGATAGCACGACCACGACGACCGTTATCTAGAAGTGCATCAACAGACTCTTGCAGCATACGCTTTTCGTTACGTACGATGATGTCCGGAGCAGCTAGCTCTAGAAGGCGCTTCAAACGGTTGTTACGGTTGATCACACGACGGTAAAGGTCGTTCAGATCTGAAGTCGCAAAACGACCGCCATCTAGTGGTACTAGAGGACGTAGATCTGGCGGCAGAACCGGAAGTACAGTCAGAATCATCCATTGCGGATCGTTACCCGATGCAATGAACGCTTCAACTAGCTTCAGGCGCTTAGTAACTTTTTTACGCTTAGTTTCTGAGTTAGTCGTTTCTAACTCTTCGCGCATTTCTTCCACTTCTTGATGAAGGTCCATTGTTGCAAGCAGATCTTTGATCGCTTCAGCACCCATCTTAGCAGTAAATTCGTCACCCCACTCTTCTAGACGATCCAGATACTCTTCTTCAGTAAGCATCTGAGATTTTTCTAGATCAGTCATACCTGGTTCAGTTACTACGTACATCTCGAAGTAAAGAACACGTTCGATATCACGTAGAGGGATATCCATTAGTAGACCGATACGAGACGGCAGTGATTTTAGGAACCAGATGTGAGCAACTGGTGAAGCTAGCTCGATGTGGCCCATGCGGTCACGACGAACTTTAGTTTGTGTAACTTCAACGCCACACTTCTCACAGATAACACCACGGTGCTTCAGGCGCTTGTATTTGCCACAAAGACATTCGTAGTCTTTAACTGGACCAAAAATACGTGCACAGAACAGACCATCACGTTCAGGTTTGAACGTACGATAGTTAATTGTTTCCGGCTTTTTAACTTCACCAAAAGACCATGAACGGATCATGTCTGGTGAAGATAGACCGATTTTGATTGCATCAAATTCTTCGGTCTTATGCTGTGCTTTTAGAAAGTTTAATAAGTCTTTCACATTCAGCTCCTGTAAGGAGTTAAAGGAGCTCACTGCTGTAGCAAGCTCCCTTTTACCAAATAATCCTATCTTCTTTTAAAAAGAAGGAGGGATTACTCTTCGTCTTCTAGCTCGATGTTGATACCTAGCGAGCGAATCTCTTTCAACAGTACGTTGAACGACTCAGGCATACCAGGTTCCATGCTATGGTTACCGTCTACGATGTTCTTATACATCTTAGTACGGCCGTTAACGTCATCTGACTTAACTGTTAGCATTTCTTGTAGAGTATATGCAGCACCGTATGCTTCTAGTGCCCATACTTCCATCTCACCGAAACGCTGACCACCGAACTGAGCTTTACCACCAAGTGGTTGCTGAGTTACTAGGCTGTAAGAACCAGTTGAACGAGCATGCATCTTGTCATCAACCAAGTGGTTCAGTTTCAGCATGTACATGTAACCAACAGTTACAGGACGCTCAAACGAATCACCAGTACGACCATCAAACAGTTTAAGCTGACCAGATTCTGGCAGATCACCCAGTTTAAGTAGTTCTTTGATTAGAGACTCAGAAGCACCGTCGAACACAGGAGTAGCAATCGGTAGACCGCCACGTAGGTTCTTGATCAGTGTACGAACTTGATCATCAGACAGTTCAGCAATATCAACTTTCTGACGAGTATCACCAAGATCGTAAACCTTCTGTAGGAACTCACGGAACTTATGCAGTTCTTGTTGTTCCTTAACCATTTGGTTGATCTTGTCACCGATACCTTTCGCAGCCAAACCTAAGTGAACTTCTAGGATCTGACCGATGTTCATACGCGATGGTACACCCAGCGGGTTAAGTACGATGTCTACAGGCTGACCTTTCTCATCGTATGGCATGTCTTCAACAGGGTTAATCTTAGAGATTACACCTTTGTTACCGTGACGACCGGCCATCTTATCACCAGGCTGGATACGACGTTTAACCGCTAGGTAAACTTTAACAATCTTAAGAACGCCAGGCGCTAGATCATCACCTTGGGTGATTTTACGACGCTTAGTTTCAAACTTCTTATCGAAGTCTGCTTTTAGCTCATCCCACTGCTCAGCAAGTTGCTCAAGCTGTGTTTGTAGCGCATCGTCTTCTAGAACTTGCTCTAGCCATTGCTTACGACCGATAGTATCAAGCTTAGCTTCAGAGTAACCACCAGACAGAAGTACAGCTTTAACACGGTTAAGAAGGCCACCCTCAAGAATTTGGAACTCTTCAGTTAGGTCTTTCTTAGCTTCTTTAAGCTGCATCTGTTCGATTTCAAGTGCACGCTTGTCTTTCTCTACGCCATCGCGAGTGAAGACTTGTACATCGATGATAGTACCCGAAACAGAGTTTGGTACACGTAGAGAAGTATCTTTAACATCAGATGCTTTCTCACCGAAGATAGCACGTAGCAGCTTCTCTTCAGGAGTCAGTTGAGTTTCACCTTTAGGGGTTACTTTACCAACTAGGATGTCGCCACCCTTAACTTCAGCACCAATGTAAACGATACCTGACTCGTCTAGTTTAGACAGAGCAGACTCACCTACGTTTGGAATATCAGCTGTGATCTCTTCAGAACCCAGCTTAGTATCACGAGCCACACAAGATAGTTCTTGGATGTGGATTGTCGTGAAACGGTCTTCTTGAACTACGCGCTCAGATACTAAGATCGAGTCTTCGAAGTTGTAACCGTTCCAAGGCATGAATGCGATACGCATGTTTTGGCCAAGAGCTAGTTCACCAAGGTCTGTTGAAGGACCATCAGCAAGAACATCGCCACGTGCAACTGGTTCACCAGGAAGTACAGTTGGACGTTGGTTAATACATGTGTTTTGGTTCGAACGCGTGTACTTAGTTAGGTTGTAGATATCGATACCAGCTTCGCCAGGTACCAATTCATCTTCGTTAACCTTAACTACGATACGAGAAGCGTCTACAGACTGAACTTGACCACCACGTTTAGCAACCGCTGTAACACCAGAGTCAACTGCGATGTTACGTTCGATACCAGTACCTACTAGAGGCTTATCAGCCTTAAGTGTTGGTACAGCTTGACGTTGCATGTTGGCACCCATCAATGCACGGTTCGCATCATCGTGTTCTAGGAACGGGATAAGCGAAGCAGCGATAGATACTACTTGGTTTGTCGCAACGTCCATGTAGTCAACGTGATCGCGTGGGTGAAGACCAGATTCACCTTTTTGACGAGCTGTGATTAGCTCATCTGCAAACGTACCTTCTTCAGTAAGAATGGTGTTTGCTTGCGCGATTACGAATTGACCTTCCTGGATTGCTGACAGGTAATCAACTTCTTCTGTTACTACACCATCTACTACACGACGGTACGGAGTTTCTAGGAAACCGTAATCGTTACAACGTGCAAACGCAGATAGTGAGTTAATTAGACCGATGTTTGGACCTTCAGGCGTTTCGATCGGACATAGACGACCGTAGTGAGTTACGTGAACGTCACGTACTTCGAAGCCTGCGCGCTCACGAGTAAGACCACCAGGACCTAAAGCAGAGATACGACGTTTGTGCGTAACTTCTGACAATGGGTTGTTTTGGTCCATGAACTGTGAAAGCTGTGAAGAGCCAAAGAATTCTTTAACTGCAGCAGAGATCGGCTTAGCGTTGATAAGATCTTGAGGCATGATTGCATCAAGGTCACCAAGGCTTAGGCGCTCTTTAACGGCACGTTCTACACGAACTAGACCAACACGGAATTGGTTTTCTGCCATTTCACCTACAGAACGGATACGACGGTTGCCAAGGTGGTCGATATCGTCCACTTCACCAATACCGTTACGGATACCAATCAGTTTCTTCATCACTTCGATGATGTCTGATTCATCCAGAGTACCGCGCTCTTCTTCTTCTTCACGCTCGATAGAGCTGTTGAACTTCATACGGCCTACAGTTGATAGGTCGTAACGTTCTTCAGAGAAGAATAGGCTTTCGAATAGAGACTCTGCAGCTTCTTTCGTTGGTGGCTCGCCAGGACGCATCATGCGGTAGATTTCTACCAATGCAGAGATGCGATCTACTGTGCTATCTGCACGTAGAGTGTCTGACATGAATGGACCGTGATCTAGGTCATTCGTGAACAGAGTTTGTAGAGCCTTGTGGCCTGCTTGAGACAGGTTAGCAAGAGCTTCTAGGCTAATCTCTTGGTTCGCGCCAACGATGATCTCGCCAGTTGCTTCGTTGATGTAATCTTTAGATGCAACTTTACCAACGATGTACTCTACTGGTACTTCGATGTGCTCAACGCCATCTTTTTCAAGTTGACGGATATGGCGAGCAGTAACACGACGACCAGTCTCAACGTAAGTTTTACCGTTTGCTTCGATGTCGAATGACGCAGTTTCACCACGTAGACGATCAGGAACCAACTCCATAAGAAGAGTTTGGTCTTTCACTTCGAAGTTCACTTTGTCGAAGAACAGATCAAGGATCTCTTCAGTCGATTTACCAAGTGCACGAAGAATAATCGATGCTGGTAGCTTACGACGACGGTCGATACGTACGAATAAGTTATCCTTAGGATCGAACTCAAAGTCTAACCATGAGCCACGGTAAGGAATTACACGTGCGTTATAAAGAACTTTACCTGATGAGTGGGTCTTACCCTTATCACTGTCGAAGAACACGCCTGGGCTTCGGTGCAGCTGGGATACGATAACCCTCTCGGTACCATTAATTACGAAAGTACCATTGTCTGTCATAAGCGGAATTTCGCCCATGTAGACTTCTTGTTCTTTAATGTCTTTTACAGTACCTGCTGGTGCATCTCGATCAAAGATAACTAGACGTAGTTTTACGCGTAGTGGCTTTGAGTAAGTAACACCGCGGATTTGACATTCTTTAACGTCAAAAACTGGCTCACCAAGACGGTAGCTAACGTATTGCAGCTCAGAATTGCCGTTGTAGCTCTGAATTGGAAATACAGAACGGAAAGCAGCTTCAAGACCGTATTGACCTTCTGGATCCTGTTCGATGAATTTGTCGAAAGAATCAAGCTGGATCGATAACAGGTATGGAATGTCCAAAACTTGTGGACGAGTACCAAAATCCTTACGGATGCGCTTTTTCTCGGTATAAGAGTAAACCATGGGGTTCCTCAGCTCGCTGATAAGTGACCCAAACCACCCAAAACACTCTTCAGAGGGGGTGGTGACAAACAGCTGTTTAGTGGTAGTGAACAATCATTTCGAAAAAATGACTGTTTTTTTGCTCGGATTATGACGGTTAAACAGCGGAAATTTCGTCATAGCCCTACAGCGCAAAAAGGCCGGTGGTTAATAAACCACCAGCCATTAGCCTTGCGGCTATGAAATTAAGTAATAATTACTTGATTTCAACAGAAGCGCCAGCTTCTTCTAGCTGTGCTTTAAGAGCTTCAGCTTCAGCTTTGTCAACGCCTTCTTTAAGCGCTGCAGGAGCTGAGTCTACAAGACCTTTAGCTTCTTTAAGACCTAGGCCAGTTGCGCCACGTACAGCTTTGATAACTTGTACTTTGTTAGCGCCAGCAGCAGTTAGGATTACGTCGAATTCAGTTTGCTCAGCAGCAGCGTCGCCGCCAGCTGCGCCACCAGCTACAACTGCAGCTGCAGCTGAAACGCCGAATTTCTCTTCCATAGCTTCGATAAGCTCAACAACTTGCATTACAGACATTTCTGCAACTGCGTCTAGGATTTGCTCGTTAGTAATAGACATAACAATTCTCTTTTAAGTCAACAATAAGTTTAATTTGCAACCAGTGAAAAGCAAGGCTTAAGCCGCTGCTTCTTCTTTTTGGTCACGTAGTGCAGCGATAGTACGAACCAGCTTGCCAGCAGAAGCTTCTTTCATGCACATCATTAGGCGTGCGATAGCTTCGTCGTAAGTTGGTAGTGTCGCTAGTACTTCAGCATCAGTAACTGCGCCTTCAAATGCAGCAGCTTTGATCTCGAAATCTTTGTTCTCTTTAGCGAAGTCTTTGAAAAGACGCGCTGCAGCACCTGGGTGCTCGTTAGAGAACGCGATCAGAGTTGGACCAGTGAAAGTGTCTACTAGACACTCGTAGTCTGTACCCTGAACCGCACGGCGTGCTAGTGTGTTACGAACAACTTTCATGTAAACACCCGCTTCGCGAGCTTGTTTACGTAGAGAAGTCATTGCGCCAACTTCAACGCCACGAGAATCAGCTACAACTGCAGAAAGTGCACCACTGGCAGCTTCGTTGACTTCAGCAACAATTGCTTTTTTGTCTTGAAGATTTAAAGCCATTTGGATTAACCTCTGGTTGTGATTACAGCACTCAATACAAAATGTAATGAGCGTTTACGATGTTATTTAAAAATGAATAAATTCATTTCAAACCACAACATCGCCTACGTAGGTTTTATTAAGCTATCAATAATCTAATGAAAATCGACAGCGCCTACGGTCTTGGGATAGATGATTTCAAATTGCTTTAAAACCACCCAACCACAAATATTAGGCGCAGAAGTATACACTAAATCTGCGCCTAAGCAAATTAGTTTGCTTGAGTGTCAAGACTAGCTTGATCAACAGCAACACCAGCACCCATCGTAGTAGAGATGCTTACTTTCTTCAGGTAAGAACCCTTAGCTGAAGAAGGCTTAGCTTTCTTAAGAGCAACTAGAAGAGCTTCTAGGTTCTCTTGAAGCTGGCTAGCTTCGAAAGATGCTTTACCGATAGTAGTGTGGATGATGCCGTTCTTGTCGTTACGGTAACGAACCTGACCAGCTTTAGCGTTCTTAACCGCTTCAGCAACGTTAGGAGTTACAGTACCAACTTTAGGGTTTGGCATAAGGCCGCGTGGACCTAGGATTGTACCTAGTTGACCAACAACACGCATTGCATCTGGAGAAGCAACAACTACGTCGAAGTTCATTTCGCCTTTTTTCACTTGCTCAGCAAGATCTTCCATACCAACGATATCTGCGCCAGCAGCTTTAGCAGCTTCTGCGTTTGCACCTTGAGTGAAAACAGCAACGCGGATGTCACGGCCAGTACCGTGAGGTAGCACTGTTGCGCCACGAACGTTTTGGTCAGATTTACGAGCATCGATGCCTAGGTTAACAGCAACATCTACAGACTCAACGAATTTAGCAGTCGCTAGTTCTTTAAGAAGAGCAACAGCTTCGCTGATTTCGTATTCTTTAGTTGAGTCAACTTTGTCGCGGATTACGCGCATACGCTTAGTAAGTTTAGCCATGATCTTATCCCTCTACCACTAGGCCCATTGAACGAGCAGTACCAGCAATAGAACGTTTCATTGCTTCGATGTCAGCACCAGTCATATCAGCAGCTTTAGTTTCTGCGATTTCCTGAACTTGAGCGTCAGTAACAGTACCAACTTTCTCAGTGTTTGGACGACCTGAACCAGACTTAACGCCAGCAGCTTTCTTAAGAAGAACAGCAGCAGGTGGAGTCTTAGTTACGAACGTGAAAGAACGGTCGTTGTAAACAGTAATAACTACTGGAGTAGGTAGACCTTTCTCAACAGATTCTGTTTTTGCGTTGAACGCTTTACAGAATTCCATGATGTTCACGCCGTGTTGACCTAGAGCAGGACCAACCGGTGGACTTGGGTTTGCCATACCAGCTGCAACTTGCAGTTTGATATAAGCTTCAACTTTCTTAGCCATGATATTTCCTAATATTTTGGGTACATGCGCTAGCCGCCAGGCGAGCTCCCCATAAATTCAATTAACTCTTTTTCACTTCCACAGAAGCAAAAAGGCGCGAAATTATAATCATAATTCGCGCCTTTAACAACCCTAAAAAGGTGATTTTTTATACTCTTTAATTTTAAACAGCTTATGAACTATTTATCCACAGCTTGTTCAAAACTTAGAGTTTTAGTCCAGTTTTTCAACCTGACCAAATTCAAGCTCAACCGGTGTTGCACGACCAAAGATCGATACAGATACCTTAATGCGGCTTTTCTCGTAATCTACTTCTTCAACAGTACCGTTGAAGTCAGCAAATGGACCATCGTTCACACGAACCACTTCACCCGCTTCGAACATTGTCTTAGGACGTGGAGACTCGCTCGCTTTCTCTAGACGGTTCAAGATAGCATCAGCTTCTTTATCAGTGATTGGTGCAGGACGATCAGAGGTACCACCAATGAAGCCCATAACACGCGGAATGCTGCGTACTAAGTGCCATGATTCATCATTCATGATCATTTGAACTAATACGTAGCCAGGGAAGAATTTACGTTCACTTTTACGGCGTTGGCCTGCACGCATTTCCACTACTTCTTCAGTAGGTACTAGCACATCGCCAAATAGTTCTTCCATGTTGTGCATTTTAATATGCTCGCGTAGCGACTGTGCAACACGACCTTCAAAGCCAGAAAAGGCTTGAACTACATACCAACGTTTTTTTGGAGCTTCACTCATGAATCAGAACCCTCTACACCCCAGTTGCTAGAGAAACTAGACGGACCATAATGCCGTCAATTCCCCAAAGCACTAGAGACATAACAATACATACAGCTAAAACGATCAATGTAGTTTGCATAGTTTCTTGGCGAGTAGGCCAAACAACTTTACGAATCTCCATACGAGATTCTTTTGCAAAATCGATCGCAGCTTTACCTTTAGTTGTTGTTGCTGCAACGCCTAGTGCGGCAGCAATCAGCACAACTACACCTGCAGCGCGAATTACAACAGACAATTCACCATACAGGTAATTACCCACAACAGCAGCAGCCAACAGAACAAAAGCGACAATCCACTTCATTGTATCTGCTGCACCTGAGCTATCAGGAGTTTCAGCGTTTGCTTTCATAAAACCAACCTGTGATAAGTCTTAAATATAGACGACAATAACCCCGCTGTTGCAGGGCACATTCCTTTGCGTTGCAAAACAACACATCTAACAGTCATTTTAGTCAAAAAGACCGTTTAATTCTTTGCTAAGAGCAAAAATCGATGTCAAAACATCCAACTCTTTTTTTAGCGCAGAAAAAGGGCATCAAATGATGCCCTTTTTACTAGTGGTTCGTCAAATCTTATGCAAAGATTTTAGCTACAACACCAGCACCAACTGTACGGCCACCTTCGCGGATTGCGAAACGTAGACCTTCGTCCATTGCGATTGGAGCGATTAGCTCAACAGTCATTTGAACGTTGTCACCTGGCATTACCATTTCTACGCCTTCTGGTAGAGTGATATCGCCTGTTACGTCAGTTGTACGGAAGTAGAACTGTGGACGGTAACCTTTGAAGAAAGGAGTGTGACGGCCGCCTTCGTCTTTAGAAAGTACGTATACTTCAGACTCAAACTTAGTGTGTGGGTTGATAGAACCTTTCGCAGAAAGTACTTGACCACGTTCAACGTCATCACGCTTAGTACCACGTAGAAGTGCACCAACGTTCTCACCTGCACGACCTTCGTCAAGCAGTTTACGGAACATTTCAACACCAGTACAAGTAGTAAGAGTAGTCTCTTTGATACCAACGATTTCTACTTCGTCACCTACACGTAGGATACCGCGCTCGATACGACCAGTTACAACAGTACCACGACCTTGAATTGAGAATACATCTTCAATTGGTAGTAGGAACGGTTGGTCAACTGCACGCTCTGGCTCAGGAATGTAAGAATCTAGTGCTTCTGCAAGCTCAACGATCTTGTCTTCCCACTGCTTCTCGCCGTTTAGTGCGCCAAGTGCAGAACCTTGGATAACTGGTAGGTCATCACCTGGGAAGTCGTATTCAGAAAGAAGTTCACGAACTTCCATCTCAACTAGCTCAAGTAGCTCTTCGTCATCTACCATGTCACATTTGTTCATGAATACGATGATGTAAGGGATACCAACTTGACGACCAAGTAGGATGTGCTCACGAGTTTGAGGCATAGGGCCGTCAGTCGCAGCAACAACTAGGATACCGCCGTCCATTTGTGC
>NZ_JBFRTR010000008.1:109042-138172 GCF_041474215.1 Vibrio sp. 10N.222.52.C12 | reverse complement strand
CTCTTAGGATCATCCACTTCATAAACAGCAAGCCATATCTCGTATTCTTTGATTTTATGAGACTTCACTTTTAAGTTTTTGATCTCATTATCAAGCAATTCAATTTCTTCTTTGTAGCGTTGATAGATTTCACCGCTAATACCTTGATCACTCAACCGCTGTTCATACTCCGTTTTGATGCGCTGTTTGTTCTCGCCCAACGTCAGAGTACTTTTTTCCAGTAGTTCATCTATAGCTCCGATCGTGAGATCAAGTGATGATTCAACATTGCTAATTTGAGTAAGCCTGTCGTTGTTTAGCTCTAATTTTGCTTCTTCAAAACGTTCAAGCGTTACTGAGATTTCCCTATCAATCAGGGCTATAGCTTTCTCAATCGATTTGATGTTTATATTAATTTTTTCGACTAAGCCCTCTTTTGCACGGGCAATCTCTATTTTCTTGTTTTTAAGGTTAACCTTAGTTTGTGATAGGTCACCCTCAGCGTTTCGCAGTTCATTGCGTAATCGTGATAACTCAAGCGTTGACTGCTTAACAGCAAAATCATTTTTCAAAATTTGCTTATTGAAATCAGCCTCTGCGTCTTCAAGCTCAACGATACGGTCCATCAAGTGAGCCTGCTCTTCCACATCAGCTTTGTTGGTGACACTACAATCTGCTAGGTTGCTCGTATCGATATATAAATCGTACATTGAACCTGAATCTTCAGTCATTGATGGTGTGAGTGTCGTGTCCATCAAAAGCTCATCGGTGAGAACACGACCAAGTGGAGAGCTTTGCCACCCCTGTCGATTAGCCTCCAGGAACGAGAACAAGGTTCCTGAATCTGGGTCTAATCGGTTACTGACTACTTTTAGCCTGGTTTCGGCATCGCGCATATTTCGACGAGTGGCCTCTAATCTTTCGAGTAGTTTTTCACGTTTAGTTTGTAAGTTGACTCCTTCCTTCTCACTCAAAGTTGTCGTGTGTTTTAACGTGTCTACTTGTTCTTGTAATCTGTCCTTCTCAGACTCCAACTGCTCTCTCTGCTCAATGAGAAACTCATCAATATCTGGGTTCTTTAGTCGCTGCTTTTGAGTAGCGAGTTCAGCCCTATGCTCCATAAGAGCCTGAGATTTATCCGCTGTAAAAATCGTATGGGTTTGGGTCAGTTCCTTTAACTGTGGCTGATATACATCGTCTATCTTGTCTTTTTTAACCTTGCACTCTTTCTCGGCATCAAGTTTTTGCTCTGTTAGGTCAGACTTTTCTTTATTGAACTTACTAACAAGGTTTTGTTTGTCTTTCTCATACTTTGCTTTCGCATCATTTACCTTAGTTTCAAGATCGGCGTAACTTTGTCTTTGTTGTGCCACCCTGTCTTCCATTTCTGGCAATTGCTTTAGCTTAACGGACAGTTCTGGATAACCACTATTTTCGTATGTTATAAGCTTGCTGTGATGTACTTCGATCTCAGAGTTAATACTTGTGATAGAGCGTTGAAGAGCGCTCTTTTGAACCTCTTTATCAAGCTTATCTTGATTAATTTCGCCAATCTGCTTGTCACTGTTTTCAAGAAAATCTGAGCGCTCGATTTCGGTTTTCTTAAGAGATTCATCAAGGCTTTCAGAGGCTTCACGAATGATTGTTAAGGCATTGGCGAGCTGAGTGGTTAGATAGGCAATCTGCTTATTGTTCGCAATAGCTTCAATGAACGCTTCTTTTTTGGCTAGGAACGCTGTTAGGCCGTTGTAGTCATCACACCATTGTTCAATTCTGTTTGCATCCACACCAAACTCTAATGTGCTATTTCCTTGCTCGAGGATATCCAGGAAAAGCGCCTTTGTGTCGGCCATATTGAATTCACCTTGAATCAACGCCGCTGTGATTTTTTCAATGTGACGGACATCATGACGACCAGAGCACAAAGAGTAGCTCAGGAACTGATTGCTCAAATTCCCTGCATTAATATTTTGGATAATTTCGCGGTACTCTTTGACGCTAGTAATACGCGACTCGTATTCTAAGCCGTTAGCGTTCAGCTCCGCGGCCAGCTTTGTACAGCCGATAGCGTAAGGCTTATCTTCGCTGTCTTGTTTAATGATCACTGACTGCTCAAACTGACCTTTAACGAAAAGGTAAACAATGCCACCTTTAGTACTAAGGTTTCGATAACAAATGACATGAGCAACTTGACCACGAGCAGTAATGTACTCGAAAACAATATAACTGTTGTTGTGTGGTAAATACCATTCTGCAAAGGGCTTATTGACATTCGATTTCCTGACGATCTGCGTGCCAGTCGCTCCATAAAAGAACGGAATGAGCCTTAAAAGTGATGTTTTGCCTTCTCCGTTACCGCCAGTGATCTGAGTGGGAGCGTCAAAAGAATACTCAGAAAACATCTTGTTTTTCTGATAAGAATTTATTGCGATAACTTTGGTCAATCCGGCATACATCATCGTATCTATCTCGAGTTATGTTGTTTTTCTTGACTGAAAATCAACCAGTTTGAATTTGTGGCCACTAAATCAGGTTACAGCTTTCAATACCATCGACTCTCTCACAGTAAAGATTCCTGACTTTTCTTGCCCTTGCCAATATCCACAATAAATATATGTACTTTTTCACTACATGTATATACTGTATACATCAACATGTAACATTTATGAGCACGAACATGAGTCAAGCAGATATCAAATGGGACCAACAAGTACGATTTCGACTAATTGAGATCATTGCTCTTTGGGAGGGTCGACTGACGACAAATCACCTATGTGATGCTTTTCACATAGGGAGACAACAAGCTTCTAGGGATATCAACAAGTACATTAGCTTAACTGACCAAGGTCAATTGATACTGGATAGAACAATTAAAGGCTATAGGCCAGCAGACAACTTTAAGCCTTTATTTACTCAAGGCACTGCTCATGAGTATCTACTTATGCTTCATCAGCAATATAACCAAGAAGAGACCTTCGAGTTCTTTAATTGGGGGGAAGCTCAATCGACCGTATTGAACGTTCCTGAAAGGGCTATATCACCAAGCATTGTTCGAGGATTAATTGCGGCAGCAAGGGCTAACCTTCGCGTCGATATTGACTATGTATCGCTCTCTACACCTGAGGTTCGAGGTCGAATTATTGCGCCTCACAGCTTAGTCTATGATGGGATCAGGTGGCATGTAAGAGCATATTGTGAAGAGAAAAATGAATTTCGAGATTTCGTGTTAAGTCGCTTTAGGAACGAACCTGACTTAATGGATAAGTCACCAAAAATGCGAGAACATGATGACAACTGGAACCATCAAGTTAAGTTAATGATTACACCTAACCCTTACTTGTCTGAGCAACAACAAGTTGTTGTTGCTGACGACTACGCTATGAAAAACAAGAAGATGGAAATAGTAACTCGTGGAGCTTTAGTCAGTTATTACTTGCGACGTATGGGCGTCATACAAGACCAAAAGCTGCTAAAAGAACAACCAGAAGCCTATCAATTGACTGCTCACTTTGACGAAAGTCTACCTAGATAAATCAAGGTTCGTTCGAGACAACCCGATAAGATTGGTGATGTTCTAGATGGAACATTATCTGTCTACTCGAAACTAGGGCTGACTGTATTTATGGTGTAAAGAGCCATGAATAAACGCTCCTTGCTGAATGCTTTAAAACAGCAGCCTACACCTATTGTAAAGTGACGACTAAAAACACCCTACATTTCACTCGATAAGTTTTTAGCTAATATTCCTTTTCTGATACCAAATAACCTCTGACACATCACAATCAAAGTACTGACACAAGGCATCAAGAGTTTTTGTGGTTGTAGTGTACCCTTCATCTCGGATCATTTTCGCCATGGCCGAACGCTGAATACCTATTTCGGCAGCAATTTGAGCTCCAGAGATCTTCCGTCCCTCTTCCGCTGATTTTTTATCTATAAGTTCCTTTAAGTTATATCTAATCACACATCAATTCCTAAAAGATATAATAATGTGTCTTGATAAAACACAAACAATGGAGGTCAAATGGACCAATTATTACTTACAGCAAAAGAGCTTGCAGGTCGTATCAAATTTAGCGCCAACTATATCAATTCGACTCTGCGAGATTCAATTTTCATCGAAGGTAAACACTACATTCGACCATTCAATGGTAGAAAAATTCTCTACATTTGGGAAGAGGTAGAGGCAGAATTATACCAATCTGCATCACGTAACCTTCAGTATATTCCAATGGCTGGCGGGAGGGTGTGTCATGGGTAGTATCAATTCACGTAGCGGTAAGCTCTATCTCGACTTCCGATATGAAGGTATGCGTTGCCGTGAGCAAACTGCACTGCCTGCAACTCAAGTAAACCAACGCAAGCTACAGAAACTGCTAAATCAAATTGAAGCGGACATTCGCCTGAGTTGTTTTGTATATAGTGAGTACTTCCCTGAGTCTAAGAAAGCTCAAACATTTTTGAAACAAGACATCCAAGCTCAAAAACGCAAACAGGAATTACTTGGTAATTACAAAACGGCAGTACAAGGGCTACAAGGAATTGAAACTGTCTTGTTCGAAAGCTTCGCACAGGAGTGGTACGACGAAAACGAAGTGCGTTGGAAAGAAAGCTATAAGGACAGTATGAAGATCTACTTATGGTCGTACCTTGTACCTCACTTCGGGCATTTAGACGTCGCGAAGATCTCTCGACCTGACATCTTAAAGTACCGTGCTTCTTTAGTGAAACCGCGTAACAACGGCAAAAAATTATCTGCCGAGTTCATTAATCATGTCATGACACCACTGCGCATGATTTTGAGCGAAGCCGGAGATCGCTACGATTTTCGTTCGACGTTTGAAAACATCAAACCACTACGTGTTGAACGCACTAATGTAAACCCGTTTGATTTTAACGAAGTGAACTTGTTTTTATCATCGGTACGTTCCGATTTTAAAGATTACTTCACCGTTCGTTTCTTCACCGGAATGCGCACCTCAGAGATCGATGGTCTGAAATGGAAGTACATAGATTTTGAGCGTGGTTTAATTTCAGTTCGAGAAACGTTTGTACACGGCCGTTCAGACACAACGAAAACGGTGGGTTCAACAAGAGACATTCAAATGTCATCTGTTGTACTTAAAGCTATAAAATCCCAATACAAAGTGACTGGTACTAAGGAGTATGTGTTCTGCAATGCAGCTGGAAACCCTTTAGATAAAGGTAACGTCAGAGACCGAATCTGGAAGCCGACACTTAAAAACTTGGGAATGGAATATCGCCGCCCTTATGAGACTCGACATACGGCTGCAACATTATGGTTAGCAGCCGGAGAAGCACCTGAGTGGATAGCTCGCCAAATGGGCCATACCACTACAAAAATGCTGTTCACAGTTTACAGCCGATATATACCAAACCTAACCAGGCAAGACGGCAGTGCTTTTGAAAAGTTATTAGATGCTAATTTAAATGGAGGAAAGTAAATGGCTTATTCACCTCTAGCTATTCACTGCACCAGTTTGTGCTGTGACATTCTTCAGGCTCAGCGTTTTCAGAAAATCTCTCATCAAGATATTGATTGGCTATACGATGAAATTTACGAACTTATCAAGCAACGTACTGAACTGTGGCCAGATAAATTCCATCATGAACATGTCTTTATTGATTCAGTCACGCGCGGTGTACTAAAAGCACTACATCTATGTAAAGACAAGCCAAATAATCGAGATGCCAGTTGGCTGTTGATTGCAATGCAATCACGGATCAGTTTTTCTTTGAAGCAATTGCATTAATGAGAGCTACTCAAAAAAGAGCCAAATGAACCCATGTTTATTTGGCTCTTTTCTATTTCCCATTTTTGAACATTTCCATACTCTGCTTGAATCTACCCTCACCTACAACTGGCGCCTAGTTCACCTTGAAATAACTCATCAGCCATCACCCGTTAACAAGAACACTATAATTTGTTGCACACCCACTTCACTGGCCGCACAAAGTTAACGTTGATAACTTGAGCCTAAGTTCTATAGTAGTTTTGCATTAACCGTAGTGCTGGACCCTTCAAACCGCACCAGACTCAGATTAACGAGAGCATTCTTTTTAAAAATGTGCTGATGACTATTTCTTAAATGTTCTGTTACTCCAAACTGTAGATGCTTAGAAGGTTGTCACAGCATGGTCACCACGCGGTCACAAATCGAGTTTGAGAGATATGAGTCACTTAGCTCATCCAATAATTATTCAACGGGGAGGCAGACAAGAATGATGCTATTTAAGGTACTTTCCAGAAACGCAGACACAAAAAAGCCCACGCTAGGTGGGCTTTTTGCTTGTTCAGAAAGAACGAATTTGGTGCCCGCTACTGGACTCGAACCAGTGACACCTTGCATGTCATGCAAGTACTCTAACCAACTGAGCTAAGCGGGCGATGTTCTAATTTCTTATTACTACCATTGTGACAAACTCAATAGTTATGCAATAAAAACAAATAAGGAATGGTGCGTCCGAGTGAACTCGAATCACCGACCCCCGCCATGTCAAGGCGGTACTCTAACCAACTGAGCTACGGACGCATTCCCTTAGAACGCCAACGATGATATCTATGATAAACAGATGGTGCAAGTATTAACTGGCATCTTGCGATTCGTTTGCTCACTTTGCAATCAAAGACATAACAACATGTCGATTTTACACCCAGATTATCGTCAAACCGCTGAAAAACAAAGTTTAGTTAGAAAAAATTCTAATCCTTGATGACAACCAATTAACTAACCTAATGTGTTCAATTTGGGATTTTTGTTGTCTATACCGTTTTTCTTGGCCTTTACAGTAACCATACAGGTATAGATCAATGCCTATATTTAGTGTCAAAAATTTTGCTTGCCCACTGGGTTACCGTAGTATTTTGATCATTATAAGTGAAAGGCACGCAGAGGCTTTGTAACTCACTGAAATACATCATTCATAAAAATCACCACGATTTTGTAATCGTCGTCATCGAATTACTAGGCCGCAATGACTAAATTCGGATTTTTCATATAAAGTGGCCGGGTTATTACCAACATACATAAATACGATAGCACTCTATAGTCGAAAAACATCAGCTACAATTAATCTCCCTCAAGAGCAACAATCTATAAGCAATTCAAAACCCAACCCCACACATCATAGCTATTTTGAATACATACAGCACAGTAATACATAATGAAATTTGCATAATGGTAAAGCGCGCCTATATTCATAACCTGTAGGAATTAATAGTCTAAATTCAATGCTATACGTGAATTTATGGTTTACGATAAATACAAGTGTGAAAAATAGGGAATAAATTATGAAAAAATCACATATCGCCATTGAGTGGTGAGCATACTATCGACATCTGCCGTATCGGCGGCGACCATTTATGAGACAGATGAAACAGTATTCAATATCGGCGGCCGCGCAGAAGTTCGAGGGAATTTCTCTGATGAGAATAAAAGTGCTGGTAATAGTAGCACCTATAGTGATAGATCACGTGTCCGCTTAAGTGTCGATGGCACACAAAAAGCGTCGGACGATGTTTCCTTTTTTGGGAAATATGAATTCGAACTAACAGAGTCTGAAGATGGCGCATCAGATGATATCGGCATTAACACTCGATTCTTATATACGGGTGTTCAAACCAATCACGGTAACGTCTATTATGGCCACCAAAATAATGCCGTTACCTACTTAACCGATTGGACGGATATGGCTGAAACCTTCAGCGGCTATATCAATGAATACACGGTGTCGACTGCTGATCGAGCAAAAAATGTTTTACGTTATGAACTGACAAGCGACAACATCACCTTTCAAATTGATGGCAATTTCAATTCAGATAGTGAATCAGCACAAAGTGACGGCTTCGGTGCAGTTGTCGCCGGCAGCACTTCGATTGGGTTAGATATTGGCGTCGGTTATGCGTCAAGTGATGAAACCTATGGCGTTGGGACAGATACAGAAACTTCTGATGCCTATATTGGTGCGGTTAAGTACACCAACGATCAGGGGGTTTGGTTCGCCGCACTCTATCAATTTGGTAGTATTTCAGGTCTAGGCGTAAAAGATTCAGACTACGATTCTGCAGATGCTTACTTGGGATACTCGTTTGGTGTCAACACCGTCAACCTGACCTACAGCTACTTTGAAGCTGACGATATTGCAGATTACGACATTAACTTTATCGGTCTAGAATACGCACGTTATATTGGCGATGTGGCCTTCTTTGGTAGTTATAAGTTTAACATGTTAGACGAGGGCGAAGGTGGGCAAGGCGATAACGACGAAGATGAGCTACAGCTCGGTATGCGTTACGCGTTTTAGTCTAAACCAATCCACTTAATATTAGTAAAGCCGAGCATAATCAATGCTCGGCTTTTTAGTTTGTATAACTTATTCGTATCTAAGCGATTGAATCGAGTCCAACCGGATGCATTACTATCGATACCAACTATTCTTCAACATCGAATACAACGTTGTAGTTTTCGGTATAGGTGCAGTTTGGCTGGCGGCTACAAGTGAAGAAGCGTCGGCCTTTGTAATCGCCTTGGCTTGCCAGTTTGATGATCATTGGGCTACCACACTTCTTACAAAATCGCACTTCTTTTGATGGCTCGATTAAATCGATGTGTGCTGCCAGTAACCTCTTCAAACGGCTCACTTGGTAGCTGTGTTTAATAGATGCACCAATCAGAGGTAAACCTGCCGATTTACACACGTGAATTAGTAGCTTTTCGCGATCGACTTTCCCTTTATTGAGCTCTTTGCCGTTATCAAGTTCGATAATAACGCGGGGCTCTAGCGTTCGCGGGTCGCAAACAACAAAGTCGAAGTAACTACGTGAGATCTTGTTGTTGGCGATAAACCAATTCTTCTTATTGTTCGTCTTAGCAGGAACAAGTACGTTCGACATGCTGACTTTAGCAAACACTTCCCCATGGTTGCCCACAGCTGATTTTAGCGCATTATAGAATGTCGCCTGTTGCGCCGACATCAACGCGCCTTTCTTCTGATAAGCGTGGTCTTTGGTGTCATCGTGTTTCACCACATACTTTTGAATAAAGTAAAAGAACACAACCAGAACAATTACAACGATAAAGATATTAGTCATTTTCCAGCACAATCAAGTCTGTATAGGGATTAAGAGAGTAGCTAGCGTATGTAGAAAAGCATCACCTGGCAAGCAAAAGAGCGAGAGTTGCCAACCAGAATCACGACCTTTGAGCGCAGTGCCCAACGAGAGGTCGCTCCTTCGCTAGACACACCTCTCTTATTTTGATAATTAAATCATCAATTACACTCTAGATTGATTTAGATCAATTTACCTAGATTTGTGATCAACTAGTCTGAAAAACGTTAGGCAAATGTTAATAAGGAAATTGATATGGAACTTAAACAAGACCCAAAATGTTATACCGACGTATGTGTAGATGGTAAATGGTTCCACTATGACCACTGCGGAACCCATGCCTACATGTTAAAGGGAGGAGCTTCGGCTGTGATTGAACTCGCTAGCGAACCAGCGACAGAAGGCGAATTGGTTGAAATGCTTCAAGGTGTCGCTAAGTAACCCACCAAGCTAAATCACAGTATGAATTAAGCGAATAAGAGTAAATAGCCGTATTAGTTCAGATAAGCACTCTTATTCGCTTAGTTATTGAAGTTCAGGTTTCTTGATTGCAGGGGATTAACTAAGTTTAGGAACTCAAATGATAACGACTTTATTGCGCCCTGACTGCTTAGCTTGATACAAAGCATCGTCTGCCGATTTCAAGTGTTTCTTATAGGTACGGCTATTCAACTGTTGCCCCGTTAGATGAGTCGTCGCACCAATCGATGTGGTTAATTCTAATGGGCCAGAATGCGTTTCAATCGGTCGGTCAGCGATCGCTTGTCTTATCAGTTCAAGCTCTTTATTAGGATCTTGATTCCCAGCCAGCAACAAAACAAACTCTTCCCCACCCCATCTTGCCACTACATCGTTTGTTGATAAGATTTTCTCTAAACGCTTAGCGACTTCCACCAGCACTTGGTCACCAATATCATGCCCATAAGTGTCATTAACTTGTTTGAAGCGGTCTAAATCTAGAATAGCGAGCGTATACCCAAACGACGACAAATGATGTGGCATCGGCTGAGTTAACCGTTGCTCTAAGTAACGCCTATTGTATAAGCCTGTCAGTTCGCATCTTGTTGATTGCTTAAGTAGTTCTTTGTTGGTCTTCTGGATCGAGCGTAACCTTATCAATAGTAACGTGGCGCTTATCATCACCATGATACCCAAAGCGACGACGATTCGATTCCGTAATTGCTGCTTATCTAATGTCAGCTCACCCAACTCTTTTTCTGCGTTAAGCAGTTCGTTTTCTTGAGCTAATGATGCCGTAGCGAAATCTTGCTCGAGTAAAAAGATATCACTCTGGCGCTTATCAAATAGCAGCGCTTTATTACCCTTGTAATAGAGCTTGAAGTAGCGAAGTGCGTTCTCGCTGTCGCCTCTTGAATCATAGTATTCAGCAAGTGTTCTTAAGCCGAAGACCTTCCAGCTGCGAGTCCCCACAACATCGAACATTGCAGACGATCGCTTTAGATCAGCAAAAACAAAATTATCTCGGTTCAAACCAATGTTCGCTAAGGCTCTATTTAGGTAACACTGCCCCAATTGAAGTGTGTATTTGTCCACGCCTGGGTATCTAAGACACAAGTTTGCGACTTGTCGTGCTGACTCAAAGTTCTTTTCCGCCAACAACACATCACTCTCTGCTTTTAATAGGATGATTTTGTATCGTTCACTCACGTTATCGCCATTTAGCTTAGCCGCACTTTGATATGCTTCTCGGCCTTTGACTAAATCACCACTGCGCAGATAAGCAAAAGACTCATTCACATGCAGCACGCCGATGGTAGACGCTTCGAGTAGTCCACTCTTGTAATAGAGCTTTTTGGCTCTTTTAATCAGCTTGAGCGCTTTAGGCCAGTCTTCCAAATAGATATAAAGCAGTGCCATATTTGACACTAACTTGCTGTTGTAGATGTGATGAGGGTACTTCTTACCAAGGTCTAAACCTTTATGGAAAAAGTATTGAGCTTCAGGAAAGTCATTGCGGATGTTATTGATGACACCAGCCGTGTTATAGGCCTTAATCAACAACTCTTCATAGTGAAGCGATTCTGCGATATCTATCGCTGCTCTGATTTGGATTTCAGATTCCGCTAGCTCACCCTTACTGATGTATTCAATCGCCAATTCAACGAGAGATTGGGCCTTTAGCCAACCCATATGTTCGTGTTGTGCGAGTGCTTTAATCTGCCTGACGTATTCGGAAACTGCTTCGGTATCCAACTTATGTTGCGCGAGGTTGGACAAAATCATCAATTCGTAAGCACGATAGATGGCTTTATCTTGGTCTGGGAACTTGGCTTGGAGAGCCTCAAGTTGTTGGGAAGCTAAATTAGGGTCACCGCGAGATACATCGAGAATATCGATCAACGCAGATCCATATTGAGAGAGTGATAACTCTTTCTCTGGACTATAAACACTCGGGTTTTCAGGGCGAATATGCTTTAAATCGTCGTCATAAGTTGGATAGAGCAAATACAGCCCCAGCACAATACTCATCAGCACCACGAAAAGGAATGAACCTAACACATTGTTTCTATTCATTTATCAGGGCCATTATTGATTGAATTCCAATTTTATTGACGTTTTTTTAAGAGCGGTCAAACATTATACCCGACAGATATACAGATTAAAATCCTGCGCACTGGTGGATCTGAATTGGGTTTTTCTCATTAATTAGAATAATCAGGCAACTTTCTTGATTTAACTCAGACAATCATCTACCTCATTGGCGTTATAGTGATTTTCCTGTTCCTACCTCCGCGGCTTCTTTTTGAACAAGCGGAAGCATAATGAGAATTAACAATGACCCAAATTAATGAACAACGTCTTGTAGAACATTTCTGCGATCTAGTGAAAATTGATAGTGAATCTCGTAACGAAAAAGCGATTGCTGAAGCTTTGGCTGAGCAACTCGGTGAACTAGGTTTTGAAGTTCACAAACTGGCGGTTCCTGAAGAAGTGTCTAATGGTTTCAACATCTACGCTCGTCTAGATGGCACTCTTCCAGGTAGCACAGTGTTCAGCTGCCACATGGACACAGTAACGCCAGGCATCGGCATTGAGCCAATCATCGAAGACGGTATCATCCGTTCAAAAGGCAACACAATTCTAGGTGGTGACGACAAGTCTGGTATCGCAGCTATCATGGAAGCGGTTCGTTGCATTAAAGCTGAAGGACAAGAGCACAAAACTATCGAGATTGCATTTACTGTATTCGAAGAAGGCGGTCTGTTCGGCTCTTTGAACTTCGATATGTCTTACATTCAATCTGAGCACGCAATCGTACTTGATACAGGCGGTCCAATTGGCACTATCGTAAACGCAGCGCCTGGCCAGCAGAAGATTGTTGCTAAAATCAAAGGTCGCCCTGCTCACGCTGGTTTAGCACCAGAAGAAGGCATCAGCGCAATTCAAGTTGCTGCAGACGCTATCACTAAGATGAACCTACTTCGTATCGATGAAGAAACGACAGCAAACGTTGGTATTGTTGAAGGTGGTCAAGCAACTAACATCGTAATGCCAGAGCTTAAAGTCGTGGCTGAAGCACGTTCTCTAAACGGCGAAAAGCTAACGGCTCAAGTTGAGCACATGATCTCTACATTCCAAGAAAGTGCTAAGCAGTTCGGCGCTGAAGTAGAAATCGAATCAACTCGTGCTTACGATGCATTCGTTATTGCAGACGATCATCCGCACATTCTTTCTATCAAATCGGCGTTTGAGAAGCTTGGCGTCACAGCGAACACTAAACGCACTGGCGGCGGTAGCGATGCAAACAACTTCAACGCAAAAGGCCTGACAACAGTTAACCTTTCTACTGGTATGGCGAAAGTTCACACCACTGAAGAGTACATTGCAGTGAAAGACATGGTCGCAATCACTGAGTTTGTTGTGGCTTACGTAACGCAATAATCGAATCCATTAGTTAGGTAGTCACTTCTATCTAGCACAATGAAAAAAGCCGAGACATCATCACGATGCTCGGCTTTTTGTTGTTTAGGTGAACATAGAAGGTCGAACCTAAAACCCTCTACGCTTCCAGAATTGGCCTTCGTCTTTTGCTACTAGGTCGAATGTCTTGTCGGCGATGATGTTGCCTTTTAGCTCAACCGTCATGCGCCACTTTCCTAGCTTGTTCGAGACAGGAGCCCAGATAGTGTCACCTAAGTAGAAATCCCAGTCATTGTTGCCGACATACTCTTCACCATCGAACGGTTCGAGCACTTCACCTTTGTCTGTGGTGATGTTTGGGTGATAAATGCAGTAACGAATCTTTTCGCCTTTGGCTTTCTTGATATTCAAGATATAGCCAAATTCCACATCGATTTCAGCATCAACGGTAGTGGTGAACTTTTGGATTTTTGGAAGATCTTTAGATTTGGAATCCCATGTGGAATAGATACCATAAGAAGTCATGTCGACCACAACAGAGAGCTTTGCCATTTCAATCGTTACCTTGAAGTTGTTCTATTAATTTGATTCAATTTTCCATTCAGCCAAGCTGGATAAGCACGAGGCTATTCTTGCCAGTCTTTCGCCATACGTTTAATCACCGACGGCTCAATGTCGTGAATCGTGCCATATTGCTCTCGGCAGACTTCGATAATTAATTCTGCTTTATATTTGCGTGCAAGTTGGCGGTAGGCTCTCATTTCCCAATGCTTAATAAAGGTATTTGAAACAACCACATCAAGCCCTTGCTTTAAGCCGTTTTCAGCTGTGTTTTGACACCACTCATGAGCTTGTTGCAGCTGCCTAGGATCAAAATGGTACTCACCTTGCTCATTCACATAATACATATCGGCTTCGACATGCAATACATCGTAGGTTTTTGCTTTTGTTGATTTGCCAGAGCCGGGCAACCCTCGAATGAGTATTAACTTCATCTGTCACTTTACAGGCTAATTTGAAAACATGAGTTTATCGTAAATAGTAACGAGTTGCTCTGATAACTGCCTCTGCTCAGCATACGAAAACCAAGTACTTACACACGACTCAGACAATCACTGAATACAATGAGACTCCCCTCGAAGCGCGTGGATTGCTTCTGATAGAAAACACAAATAATTTACATCTATCCATTTTGCATATCGACAAGCGTATCAAACTACTATAGATTTAGATGTATAGACGTCTACATATCTAGCTTAGGGAGAAAGCTGTGCCTATTCGCATTCCAGACCAATTGCCAGCATCCGATGTTCTTCGTGAAGAAAACATCTTCGTTATGCCGTTATCAAGAGCATCGACACAGGAAATTCGTCCACTTCGAGTCTTGATCCTCAACCTAATGCCGAAGAAGATTGAAACTGAAACTCAATTTTTACGCCTACTATCGAACAGCCCATTGCAAGTGGATGTAGAGCTGCTGCGCATTGATGACCGACCAAGTAAAAACACACCGACTGAACACCTTGATAACTTCTACCGCCAATTTGAAATGGTCAAAGAAAGAAACTTTGATGGATTGATCATCACTGGTGCGCCGCTTGGCTTGGTTCAATTTGAAGATGTGATCTACTGGGATCACCTGAAAACCATCATGGAATGGGCAAACAAGCACGTTACTTCAACGCTATACGTGTGTTGGGCGGCTCAGGCTGGTTTGAAGTTATTATATGATTTGCCAAAACGCACTCGTAAAGAGAAGCTGTCTGGTGTTTATAACCACGAGATACATAACCCATACCACCCTATTTTACGTGGCTTCGACGATACATTCTTAGCTCCGCACTCTCGCTATGCGGACTTCTCTCAAGAGTACTTAGCGGAACATACTGACCTTGATGTTCTTGCAACTTCTGATGTTGCAGGCGTATACCTAGCAGCAACCAAAGATAAGCGAAACGTGTTTGTAACGGGTCACCCTGAGTACGACTCTCACACACTTCACAATGAGTACATTCGAGATTTGGGTGAAGGCATGGAGCCTGTGATACCAATCAACTACTACCCGAATAACAATCCAGACAACAAACCGGTTGCAAGCTGGCGCAGCCACGGACACTTGTTGTTCTCAAACTGGCTAAACTACTGCGTTTACCAACAAACGCCTTACGATCTGGATCATTTCAGCGAAGACAACTTTACCAAAGACGATTAAGTTCTTTCTTCCGATTCACAAACACATAAACCGTGTTCAGTATGTTGTTGATAAAACGACGAATTGGACGCGGTTTTTTTATGGTGTGTGGGTCGCATTCCATGATAGATTTACGACTTCAATGGGTTTGATTTCATATGATGGGTTGGTGTTCATAAGGAGCTTCACATGCCTGCCAAGCCATCATTTTCAAATCCGATTTCGTTGTCCCGCCCTCTTTCGTTATCAAGTGTGGTACTACTTGCCTCGCTTTCCTTGGCCGGTTGTGTCTCTGTCACTGAAGGACCGCCAAAGATTGAAAGTGATCCTATCGCGATGTCTGAATCTCGAATCGAATTAGGTTTGGGCTATATGGGACAAGGCAATATGGTGAGAGCGCGTGAAAACCTTGAGCTCGCGATTAAACACGCACCTAGCTACTACCGTGCTCGGCTTTCAATGGCGCATTACTACGAACAAGTGGGTGAAGTAGATGAAGCGAGAAGCACTTACCGCAAAGCACTCAGTCTTGATTCAAGAAATGGCAATGTATTGAACAACTACGGTACCTTCTTGTGTAAACAGGGCGAATACGAACAAGCCGATAATTACTTCAATCGCGCCATCGACCAACCCTACTACTACTTGGTGTCTGCAAGTTATGAAAACGCCGCGTTTTGCGCATTTAAGGCTGGCAATACCGACCAAGCGAAGTACTACTTCAGCAGAGCGATTGACCACGATCCAAACCGCGTAAAATCGATACTACAGTTATCAAAAATTGAAGTGAGTGACGCCGATTACAATGACGCTCGAATCCGTTTATTCAAATTCCACCAGCGTTATGGCTATCAAATTCCATCGCTTAAAATCTTGGTCGATCTCGAAAACAAAGCAGGTAACAAAGCTCTAGAGCAGAAATATCAGAGTAAGTTAGATGAGTTGCTTTCTGCTTAGGTTATATGCAAAACACAAAAAAAACGGGCTTGTTGCGTTAACAACAAGCCCGTCCGTATTTCAGCTTAATATCTTAACTAAGTGCAGCCGCTATTTTAGCGCGATCCACTCTTGTCTTTGCTCATCGTCCATAAAGGTCCATGCGATAAAGCGACTTACCTTCTGGCCTTGTGACATCTCGACGACTTTTACTTGTTTCGCTCGCAGCTTGCCAAGCTCTGAACGAACCATATCGACGTTATCTTTCTTAGAAATCAATGTCGTAAACCACAAAACTTGAGTAGCAAAAAGTTGACTCTCTCTCGCCATCTTCATAATGAAAGCGGCTTCACCACCTGGGCACCAAAGCTCGGCTTTTTGACCACCAAAGTTTAAGGTTGGTTTATCTTGCTTAGTTGATTTATCTAACTTAACTGGCTTCTTGTTCGTTTCAGGCTTGAACGACTGACCGGCTTTCTTAGCACGGTTCGCCGCTAGATTATCCAGTTTACGTTGTGACCCCTTTTCAGCCTCTTCAAGAGAGCTGTGGAATGGCGGGTTACAAATAGTGACATCGTAACGTTCATTATCCTTAATCACGCCCTTAAAGATAGATTCAGAGTCAGCTTGTAGGCGAGCGCGGATCTTACCTTTTAGATTAGGGTTGCTTTCCGCTATGAAGTTCGCTGTTTTGATGGAGACTGAATCAACATCTGTCCCTGTACAACGCCACTTATACTCTGTCGCACCAATGATTGGGTAGATACAGTTTGCACCGACACCAATATCTAATGCTTTCACAGACGCGTGGTTATAGGGTTCACCTTGGCCATCGCTATTAAGGATGTCGGCCACTCTGTGAATGTAGTCTGCACGACCAGGAATTGGCGGGCACAAGTAACCAGCAGGAATATCCCAATGTTTAACGCCATAGTGATGCGCCAACAAAGCTTTGTTGAGTAGCTTAACAGCCAATGGATCAGAGAAATTAATGGTGTCTTCGCCAACCGGATTCTTGATCAGATGCTCTTTTAGCTCAGGCAAGGCTGCAACTAGTAACTCGAAGTTATAGCGGCCAGTGTGCTGGTTTCTTGGGTGTAATCCACCTTGAGGTTTTTCAGCCGAGCGTCTTTTCTGAGCTGCGTTCTTGTTAAAAGCCGTTTTATTGAAAGAACCCTTATTCGATGATCCTTTATTGGCACCCGGTTTACCTCTGCTATCTTTTGCAAAAGGTCGCTTTGCTTTGTTATTGCCCGCGCCTTTAGGTGCACTATTCTTGCGGCTTTTATCAGATGTGTTCTTTGTAGAAATACGCTTGTCGCTGCTTGGCTTAGCTGTACTTGGCTTAACATCAGCTTGGTTGTCTTTTGTTTTTGCTGATGAAGTGCTGTTTTTCGACAGGCTTAGCGTCGTTCTATTTTGTGATTGGCTCATTGGGCTACTTCTTTAAATCTAAATACATCATGAATAAACGGGCATCCAACTCAAGTTGATGATATTCCGGTTCCATGTGACAGCATAGTTGGTAAAAGGCTTTGTCGTGCTCTTTCTCTTTGATATGCGCCAGTTCGTGTACCACCAGCATTCTTAGCAAAGGTTCTGGTGCATTTTTAAAAACACTGGCGATACGAATTTCATTCTTTGATTTGATCTTTCCACCGTGATTCTTAGCAACGTAAGAATGCAGACCTAACGCATTATTGATTAGGTGTATCTTGCCGTCGTAAATCACTTTGCTGATCGGTGGTGTTTTTTTCATGTAGCGATTTTTTATCTCAATCGCATAGTCAAACAGGGCTTTCTCGCTTTTTATTTCATGATTCTTTGGGTAGCGAGCTTCAAACCAAGGCACCAATTTACCCGACTCTACAAGTTGAGTAACAGGATCAAGAATGTGCTTAGGATAGCCTTGAATATAGCGTAAAGAAGGATGCATGCTGAAAGACCGTACAAGTTACACCACGACAATACGTTGTGGTCTTGAAAATTGAGCCGCATAGTGTAACTGATCACACTTTTCTAATCACCTAGGATTCGTTACACTTTAGCGAGATTCACCAAGAGCTACACTCAAAAAGAGATTGTAAAAATGAAACGTGTTGTATTGTACGTCGCAGACAAATGCCCGCACTGTAAAGATGCCCAAAGGTATTTAGACTCTAAGAAAATTGTTTACCGCCTGACGAATGCAAAGATGCAGCGTGGCCGTAAAGAATTGCAAGCAATGGGTGCTCGTTCTATCCCCGTGCTTAAAATCGGCGATCAAGTGATGGTCGGCTGGAATCAGAAAAACTTCGATAAGATGTATAACTCAAAGAACACCTAACGTGCTCTGAGCCAGTCATACTTCTATACAACAAAGCCCGAATATCCAATCTAGGATGTTCGGGCTTTGTTTATTTAAATCTTACTAAATCACACATACCGCTTAACGAAATCAATAAAGGTTCTGTCAGCTTTCGACAAATACCCTTCCTTTCTCCAGGCCAACGATAGATTCAGTTTTACAGGGTCTTTAAATGGCACGCCTATCACGTCTTTCTCATATTCCGTCACTAAGCTCAACAGCGCGGTGATCGCAAACTCTTGTTTAACGATAGAAAGAATCATCGGGAGCAAGTTGGTTTCAAACGCAATGGTCATATCAAGATCGTACTTCTTACAGGTCGCATCAATAAAATCGCGGTGGAAATAGCCCGATTTAAACATGATCAGCTCTTGAGCAAAGAATTCTTCAAAGGTCATCGAAGGCTGTTGTGCTAGCGGATGCTCCTTACCGACAACGGCGACCATCTCAGAACTTAACAGATGATCCGTTTCCAAATCATCTGGAACGTTCTCATGATTAATTACGCCAATATCGAGTTCGCCGTTTAACAGCATTTCACGAATCGATGCGGTGCCAGCATCAATCAAGGTCAACTTTAGGTTTGGGTATTGGCTTTTAAATGCCATCACTACTTGGGGGAAAAAGTAACTGCCCATCATACTTGGAGCGCCTAATCGAACCTCGCCTTTTTCTAGCCCCTTTAGTTCATTCATCGCGAGCTGAGCATCATCAAACTGCTGGGCGATTCGCTTTGCATGCTCAAACAGTACTTTGCCCTCCTCCGTTAAAGTGACGGATTTATCGCCTCGACGGAATAGAATCAACTCAAGCGTCTGTTCTAGTTTTTTAATAGAAATGCTCAACGCGGGCTGCGCGATATGCAGCGCTTTGGCGGCCTGAGTGAAGTTACCAAACTGCGCAACAGCCAGAAAATGTCGAAGAGGTTTTGATTCAAGCATGGTGATATATTTAATATATAGAGGTGATATTTTTAATATATTTCTTTAATCGCATCTGTACTGATAACTTGTTCACAAATAGCTTACTAACTTGCGCAGGCACAACGTCAATGTTTGATAAAGGCAGTCCTCAATACAAACGTATCACCCAATCATTGGCGATTGGTTCATTTATCATTTTCTGTAACCTTTACCTCTTTCAGCCTATCTTGCCGCACATGGCGGAGCACTTCCAAGTATCTGAAACTCAAATCAACTGGTTATTTGCTGCTACAACACTCGGCCTTTCGATTAGCTTGGTACCTTGGGCAATTGCCTCTGAAACCTTTGGTCGTAAACCCATTATTCTGTTCAGTCTGTTCGCTATCCCATTAATAGGGTTAAGCATGGTGTTCACGACTACCTTGTTGCAACTCGTTATTGCCCGCGCATTTATGGGCATCGCTGTGGCGGCGTTTGCTGGTGTGGCGGTTGCCTATATGGTTGAGGAGTTAACACCCAAAGCCTTTGCTGTCGCGATTGGAGGTTATATTGCGGCCAACTCATTGGGTGGAATCTTCGGACGTGTATTAGGCGGCTTAATTACAGACTATTTCGATTGGCATGCAACTGTACTGTTTTTCGTTGTCGGTTCATTGCTTGGTGCACTCTTTATTGCCTATCGCCTACCTGACCAACAGAACTTCAAACCTCAAAAAGGGCTGTTCTTTCATCACAACCGCTCCGTTGTAATGCACTTAAGAAACCGTACCTTGTGGCTTGCCATGTTGATTGGTGGTGCTAACTTCGCGCTGTTTGTTAACCTGTACTCTGTAATGGGCTTTAGGCTAGTATCCGAACCTCACTCGGTACCCGTTGGTTTAGCTTCACTGATATTCCTATGTTACTTGGCCGGTACGGTAAGCTCTAAGCTCTCCAACAAATGGACACTTCGCTTTGACCCGTTAAGCGGAATATTGATGGGCGTGTGTATTAGCTTAATCGGAATGCTAATTTCTGCAGTCGACAAAGTTCCGTTCATGCTAGCAGGCTTGTTATTGATTAGTGGCGGCGCGTTCTTCGCCCATACCCTTGCCTACTCTTGGGTAAGTCAAAAAGCACCGAGCGCTAAGGCAACGGCAACCGCTCTTTACTTAGTACACTATTACATAGGCGGGAGCTTAGGTGGTTTCTTACTCTTGTATTGCTGGCAACTGTTCGGTTGGAATGGCGTGATTGCGGGCGGTTCAATCTTCTATGTTGCGATATTTGCTTGGGTCTACCAATTAAAACAACTTCAAGTATCGGCCTCTAAACTCGCACAAGCATAAGTACGACTAAGGTTGTAACTCAATTATTGCTTTTGATTAACGTCCGTTCTGATATCCTACGCAAAATTTCATTTCGGAACCTGTTATGTCGAACACTCAAAGCACAGATCTTCAAACCATCCACGACCAAGTAAAACAATGGTTAGACGATGTCGTTATTGGCCTAAACCTGTGCCCATTCGCAGCCAAGCCACAACGTAATAAACAGATTAAGATCTTTGTGAGTGAAGCGAATACGGAAGAAGCGTTACTGGAAGACATCATGACGCATTTCGTAGAGTTAGATAATACGCCAGTTGCTGAATTAGAGACGACTTTAGTGGTGGTTCCTAACATGCTGCAAGACTTCTTCGACTACAACATGTTCATTGATTGGGTTGAAGCGTTGATCAAACAGCAAGACTGGGAAGGCGTTTACCAAGTGGCAACGTTCCATCCTGACTATTGCTTTGGTGGTGCGGATCCAGAAGACGATGAAAACCTAACGAATCGCTCTCCATACCCTGTTTACCATTTGATTCGTGAAGCAAGCATGGAAAAGGTACTGAAGCACTACCCTAACCCTGAAGCGATCCCAGACACCAACATCGCAAGAGTCGAGTCTTTAACGCCAGAAGAACGCCGTCAACTGTTCCCTTACTTGTTTAGCTAATAGTTCAGTTAATCGCTAACATGATGGCTCATATTCCTGAGCGCTCTTGATGATATGGACGAGAAATGAACTGATCTCGTCCATTTTGTTTCGCAATGTACAGACACTCATCGGCAACTTTGATGAGCTTATCTAACGCCGACATCCTTTCCCCTTTGGTATCCCCTGTACTCAACTCAAAATGACACGCACCAATTGATATAGTGACAGGCTTTCGATCCAGTGTGATTTTCTTCATCTCTTGCAAAAGAGTCATGAACTTACCTTCAACATAATTTGGTGTTTTATTTGGATACCAAAGAATGAACTCTTCACCACCAAAACGCGCCACAAACTCACCCTTTTGAGTGTTATTGTTCAGCACGCTCGCCACTTTCTTTAATACAACATCGCCCATTTGGTGACCGTAAATGTCGTTAACCTGTTTAAAGAAGTCGATGTCGACAACCGCCAAGGTTCCCTTTCCTAAAGAGCCTTTTAACTGCTCGACTTCCGCATTCAACGTTTTAAACAAGCAACGTCTATTTGGCAAGTGTGTCAGAGGATCATACAGAGCTTGATACTCCAATTTCTCATTCAACTCTTTGAGTTTTCGTTCTTGCTGCCTTCTAACCAGCTCCACTTCGATCCATGATGCCATTAGTCTCATCACGTCGACATCGAACTCTTTGAACTCACGATGATAGGGTGCTGGGCTTGAAAAGTTTAAGGTGCCATAAAGCTCATCATTAACGAAAATGGGAACCCCAATATAAGACTCCAAGCCAAAAGACTGGTAAGCAGGATGCTTCGCATACTTATCGTGTTTGCCACAATGCTCAATACAGATAGGACCAATCGATTTACAGGTAATTTCGCAATAGGTTGAACGATAATCAAAAGTGTCACCGCTATTGAGTTCTACCCCTTCAGGCGTAACACAATGTTCAACAACATAAGTATTGCGATCGACTTTCGATAAGATACCAATATCAAGGTTGAAGCGTTCAAGCCCCATAATAAGCAGCTGAGCGATCTGAATATCGAAGCCCTTTCGATAATCATTGGTGATTTGATACAAGCGGCGTATAACAATTTCGCTTTCACTGGCTTGGTTCATAAATGGGATTCCACTACTGCTGACATTAATGGCAACATTAATATTTCGTATATTAAGAAGAGTAAAGTGTAAAAAAACATAATAATCAATTAGTTTGTATGCAAAATACCTCATTGGTCCAATGAATAAAAGTCGCGTTCTTCCACTTTGCGTTAGCACCCCATTCCTACCTTTGTTAAAATGGTCCATTAACGAAACAAAATGGATAGGAATATGAACCTTTCTCAACTAAACCAAGAAATCTACGATCACCTTTACCGCGACATTGAAGAGTTCCGCAGTACTTTTGATCTGCCGGTTGCTGCTCCTGAAACAATGGACGAAAAAGGCGATACGCTACATACCTCTCTAGCGATCGAAGAGCTAACAGAACTTGCAGAAGCTGACTCTAAAATCGAACAAGCGGACGCTATTGTAGACAGCGTTTATGTTTTGATGGGACGTTTGGTTCACCTTGGCCAATCCAAAGTAGAAGACAACCTAGCGATCAGCTACTTAATCGACTTACTGTTGAACGTTGCCAAAAACCGTTCAATTGACTTCTTACCTTGCTGGGACGAAGTACACTCAAGCAACATGAGCAAAGTATGCCGTAATGAAACAGAATACGCAGAAACAGAAGCATTCTATGCTGAGCAGAACATTAAGCTAATGGCGGTTCAAAAAGGTGAATACATCATTGCTAAATGCGCTGAAGATTTTGTATCGGAAGGTAAAACAGTTCGCCAAGGTAAAGTACTAAAATCTGTACACTACCGTCCAGCCAACCTTGAGCCTCTTACAGCTTAAGTAGAGTTAAAACTGAAGCGCTTCAAAGCATCAGTTGACTGAAATAGAAAACGCCACGTTATTGTAACGTGGCGTTTTATTATCTATTGAAGAACTCTAGCTGTTTTAATTGTAGCCTTGGTTAGAAGCCGAGCGCTATACTAGTCGAGCCATATGATAAGCCGCCACATATTCGCCATTTCTGAAAGCGAATCCTGCGGACTCTCCTTCAATCACGAAACCAAACTTCTTATACAGACTGATCGCTCTTTCGTTATCGGTATACACCGTTAACTCCATTCGCTTGATGTTAATCCAGTTATCACACAAGTCGATTGCTGTTGCGAGCAGTTGGCTACCGACACCTTTGCCTAACACATCGTCTTTAACACCCATACCAAATGAAGCAACATGTCGTCTTCTTGGGTTCACACACACTTCCATTCCCAAGTTGCCAACAATCTCATCGTCGATCATCGCGACATACGAGTACACGTTGTCAGGCATATTAGAGATTCGTTTTTGCCAGCTTTCCAGAGATGGATTTGGGAGTTGCAACGTACCGGTATAAGCATTAGTGCATTCGTAAACTTCTTTGATTCCCTTTGCATCTGACGGTTCAGACCGTCTCACTATAATACTCATCGCAACTCCTACTATTTTCATCGCTAAATATGAAACACATCCTTAATGTGCACCTAGACACACTATCAAATAGTAAATATTTAACAATAGGTTAGATGAACTTATCTTATTGGGCTTAATTGATACTGAGTAAACGCCCTCTCTCAATATCTTGCTCAAGTACCTCCGGCGTTAAATCGCCATGTCCATGGTGGTCATGATTATGGTGATGACCATGATCGTGTCCGTGGGAATAACCTTTGTGTTCATTTGCTCTTTGAGCTAACTTGTGTGAGTCCAAATAGGTATCAGTTAAATCAGCACAATATTCTTCGGTCCATAAACGTCGAGCCTCATCATCACTCATGATTTGCTCGGCTTTAGGGCCCAATTTGTCCATGTAGAACATCCCCAGCTCCTCACCTTCTACATTGGCGTGGTTGATAAGGTTCATAAACGCAGGCTCTTGATTCTCATCTGATAGATGACCATTTTTGTAACACACGGTTAGACCAATAATATCGTCGCCAAGTTTCTCTAATTCAGGGTTAAAATGATTGTGACTGTGATTATGTTCGGCAGCGGCGACAAGCATTGGAGTAAGTAAAACACATGCGATAGCCAGTAGCTTAATGGTATTTTTCATGGGATAGACCTTCTGTATTTTCGAATACAAATTTGATTAGTTGGCTGACTTAGCTTCTTGTAAGGTGAGCTAAGCTGAGGGGAACTTCATGAGCATTTCAGCCTGAGTACCCCTCTGTCTCAATACAAATAATCAATGTGATTGGATAACAAGGCTCGATATAACGAGCGTTCTGTAGACAAAAATCACTTATCAACTACGATTCTTGCTGGTGCGATGGTGTAAGTCATTGGCTTCACCTCCCATTCACCTTTTGCTTCCAATGCAACCGCTAGTGCTTGCGCCTCTTCACATACCTTCGCTGGTTTTCCGTCAGCCCAGTATGATGGGCCCGAAGTGTAGCCGCACATCACTGAAAACGTGTGTTGGCCATTCTTTGTGGTGTATTCCGTCATAATGACACCACCTTCTCCATGCGTTATTTTTAGCGAGCCTTCATCGGCGACATGCATTGCATCGGAAGGATTCGGTTTGACATACGTTGTGTAGGTCCCACCATCTGACATGGATTGGTTGTCATACATGGTGTAGCCTTCTTTTTCTGAAGGTAAGGTCAGTTCGTAGTTAGGATCAATATCCGCTAAACGTTCTGAGTTATTCGTCGCACCAGGTTGATAGTTGTGAGCATTGGATTGTCCGTTAGCGAAAACAGACGCTGACACTAAAGATAGAATGACGACCGCTAAAATTGATTTTTTCATAATGAACTCCAGATATTCTAAGCAAAGATGTTGTAAGCAATAGTTTTTATGATTGAGTAAGAGAATGGGTTTATTTACCTAACTTTTTAGGATGTGAGGGCAATATCAGCCCTCACTGCAAATACCCTATTTGTTGTCGGTTCCTGCTCCTTCACCAGGCTCAGTTGGACGACTTACCGACTTGCGCTCAAGGTTGTGGTGAGCACGCACTCTATCCATGTATTCTTGCTTGGTGTTCATACCTTGCTTCATTGCTTCTGGTACTTGTTCAGCTGGGATCACGATGTCACGGTCGACTGGCCACTCAGTTAACAGCTCTGGGTGGTAGCCTTCTGGGTAGTACAGCTTTGGATCCAACTCTAAATCACGAATCTCTTGTTCTTGTATGTCTTCACGGCTGTTTTTCGGCAGCGGGATTCTAAAGTCAGACCCATCTGCCATATCAAATTGTGGCGCTCGCGCATTCGGGAAATCAGGTAAAATACCTTCACGAACCCACGCATTATCTTTAGTCATGTTAACGACAATGCCATCTGGCGCACCGAAGTGGTAAGGCCCTTGCCAATGGTGTCGAACCTCTGCAACGGTTTCCTCATTGAGATATGGGTCGAATGTCATGTGCGTTGTCATGAACAAGCGCGGTTGTACTTCATTCGCCACATAACCCGCCGCGTACGCTGGTGTATGGTGAGTATCAACGGTGTAACGTGCTAAGAATGGCGGCACACCTTGAATAATCGAAGACACACCGAACGTTTCGGTTTGCAGCTCAGTAATGAACAAGTCTGCACCTTTTGCGTATTTCAAATCCAACTCGGTTGGGCGACCGTCTCCTGTCCAAACAAATGAAAGCACTCGACCGTCATCTTGAGTCCAATTCAAGCGGTAACCAGACGCGCCATCTTTTGCGTGACTGCGTCGCCAGTGAATCACTTCCACATTGTCTTGGTCATAGATAACGCCACCGTCGTCGCGGAAATCAAACTCGTGTACCACTATGTCGTTGCCTGATGGGAACACATCAAATGCATCGGTGTGCCAGTTCAACATTTGCTGCATGCCTTCAATCATATGACGAGTGCCATATTCTGGAGTCGCACCACTTGGGCCATAAATGTTAAGCGGCTTTTCCCAGCGGCCATTCCAACCACCAAATTGATACAGATAAGGTAATGAGCCGTAATGATCTACGTGCAAGTGAGTAATGAAGATATGGTCGAGTTCATTCATCGCGACACCCGCCGCTACGTAGTTCGCAATTGATCCTTCACCTAAATCAAAAACAAAGTTAGAGCCGTTACCCAGTTCTACGTATATCGAGGTGTTTGCCTGCCCCGGGCGAATCATTGGTGATGTCCCCATGAACGTGACACGCATTTCATCCGGTTGAACTTCTTCAGTGCGTGGGAACCAGTTTGCGCCCGACACCATGTGATCGCCATAAGGTGCAATGCCCTCAAACATCAGGCCTTCTTTCCAACCTGAATTGGTTTCTTTGCGATAGTCACCATTGTTTACACCGCCCATTAACACAGAAAGCACTTCTTCTTCTGAAGAGTACAAGTTCCCCTTAGGTTGAGTGCTCAGATACTCTTCAAGGGTTTCACCCTCGTGATATTCAAATTTCTCGAGTTTTTGAATATCAGAGTTAGTCTGCTTGGTGTTGTATTGCATCATTGGGTCAGCAGCAAAAGCGGTTGTCGTGATGATCATTGCTGTAGAGATGATTGATAATTTTGCGAAAGTTCTCATAGTTTCACCTATCGGTCTGAGTATTTAGTAAATGAATGAAGTTCCTTCCTCACTCCGATGCAAACAAGTTTATTAATAAACAGAACCTTGATATATAGTGTAAACTTTACTTAAAACCTCCATTTCATTTATGAATCAATAACGACTCCACCATGATTTGGATGAGTGCAATAAGAATAGAGGGAACTGAATTTGGACCTTAATCTACTGACGACATTTTTGGCCGTTTACAAACACAGCTCTATCACCGTGGCATCAGAGCAGCTCGATATTTCTCAACCCGCGGTAAGCGCGGCTATTAAGAGACTCGAAGGGGTCGTGGGCAAGGCTTTATTTGTGAGAGAAGGACGAGGTATCGCGCCCACTGGAGCAGCGGTATCACTCGCTAATAAGATAGAAGACCCATTGAACATCATTGGAACGGTTGAGCAGCAAAAGAATGACCTTAAAGTCTATTGCACAGAGAGCTTGCTTCATTTCGTTAGCCAGGTTGAAGGCGTAAGCTTTACGGAAGCGCCACTCGAAGAGGAAGAACTGTTTGATGCGCTTACTGCACAAAAAGTAGATATCGTCATTGATGTACTTTCGAGTAAGAAACACTCATTGATTGAAGAAACCATCGTCGATGAGGAGCCCGTGTGTCTGACTCGAATCAACCACCCTCGAATTGGTGAGACACTAAGTAAAGAAGAGTATTTCCAAGAGGAACATATTGCGCTCAAGATCAAACGCGCCAACATGAACACGGTCGAGTTTTTATCAGAGAGCGATATCGAGCCGAGAAAAGTCAGAATTGAAACCAGTTCAATTTCAAGCATGCTGATTTTGGCAAGCACGACAGATTATATCGCCGCTTCTACTCGTTCTTTTGCAGAAATGCTCGCACCAGCGCTTGGCTTACGCGTTCACCCTATCCCCATCAAATTAAGACCGATCACGTTTCGAATGCTCTATCACCGCCGCTACGCTAAAGACGAACAGCACATCAAAACCCGTGAAGCAATCAAATCAGCATTAAGGAAACATAAATGAAACTGAGGTTTTAACTAAAGTTAACCCTATTAATATAAATTCAGTTTAATCACATACTCTCCAGCAAGTTAATTCAATAGAACGACACTGGAGAATCCATGAACAAACTTAGCGTTATTGCACTGCCACTTACGTTACTCAGCAGCGCAGCGTTTGCGACTTCGACTCAAGTTTACATCGAACAAAACGTTGCCTCTAATGCTGCTGATAACGGTGTCTACACCACAGAAGCTGGCGCATTAATCGATACCTCAGAAAATGGACAAGTCTATATAGGTTTTGATGACCAAGGTTGGTTAGCAGCGGGTTACGGCCACGACTTTCACATCAGCGAGTCCTTCACGTTCAACCTATACGGTGAACTCGGTAAATGGGACAACGGTGAAGAGTTATTAATCGAAGGTATTATTGATTACCAAGTCAATGATAACTTCAATGTATTCAGTGGATTGGGATATAACCAGTCAGGGCAAGTACTCGAGAATGTAAGCGACACCACGATCAACACTAATAAGTTCATCGCCGGTGCGGGGTACTCACTCTCAGGCTGGGATTTAGCTTACCAATACACTCACGAAAACAGTGATGGATCCAATGGCGGGTTTACCCACAACGATGACAACGTAATCTTTCATCAAGGCGACTACCGTACCAATGAACACGAAGTCGTTCTCTCTAAGAGCATCGACGACTGGACACCCTACGTGAAATACACCTATTTCAACACCAACGAAGGTGACCTTTACTTGAACGGCCAATCGATGGGCCCGATCGACAACGACAGCATCATCACACTTGGTTTGTCTTACGACTTCTAAATATCTCAGATTCAATTCTCATAGGCAGATGGATTTGCCCACCTTTCGAGGGCACTACTATGAAAATTACTTCTCAACGTAACAAAGTCATTAATATCGCTGCAGCGATCAGTATCGTTTTGTTTTCTGCGATTCCCACCTACGCAAGTGCTGATCACTTAGATTTCCATTATCTAGAGTCGAGTTATCTAGAAACCAGCTATCTAGACTCCTCCTCCGTCGAATTCATGACACCAGATTTTGATCAGGGGTATCTTAACGATGAGATTAAAGAAAACCTTATTCTGGAATAATTCGTCAACACATTACAAAACGTTATATA